>JACPDV010000563.1:0-4421 GCA_016183835.1 Armatimonadota bacterium | reverse complement strand
CACCGTCTGTCCCCAAGGCCGTCACCCCCTCCTTGCCAAGGAGGGGGCCGGGGGAGGTCCAGTCCAGCGCGGAGGACACGGGAAAACCACCGTCTGTCCCCAGTTTATCTGCGTTTCGGTGGCTGTTGGTGGCTTCGGTCGCGGCCGGACTGGCCGGGTCGACCAAGTACAACGGGATCCTTGTGCTCCCCTGTGTCTGGCTCGCGGCCGGTCTGGTGTGGCGGCGGGAGGCCTGGAAGCTCGTGCTCGCCTCCACCTCCGTCGCCGTCCTCACCGTGGTCGTCACGTCGCCCTTCCTGCTCATCGACCCGCAGGCGGCCGTGGATGCGCACTTCGAGATCTTCGTCCATCCGCACTTCACAGACCTCTACGGCGATGTGGGACCGGGCTGGCTGTTCCACCTCCGCTGGAACCTGCCCACCGCCACCGGCACGCTGTTCGCGCTCATCGCCGCCGCCGGGCTGGCGCTGCTGCCCTACCGCCGGCGCCGCGCGGCGTGGCTGGTCCTGCTGTGGGTCGGGCTGGTGGCGCTGAGCCTGCTGCGCACCAAAGAGCTCTACCTCCGCTACCTCACGCCGCTCCTGCCGCCGCTCTGCATCGCCGCGGCGGCGGCGCTCGAGCGGGCGCGGGCGAAGGGGCTGCTCGCCCACCTGGCCTGCCTGCTCTGCCTCTGCGCGCCGGGCTGGCGTGCCGCCGCGTTCGCCGCGATGATGGCGCGGCCCGACGCCCGCGACCTCGCCGCGGCGTGGTGTTCACAGAACATCCCGGCCGGCGCGAGCGTCGGGGACATCGGGGCGGACGGCATCCAGTGGTTCTACTCCGTGCCGCTCAGCCCCAACAACGGCGGCGCGCGGGCCAAGAAGCTCGGCAGCCCGTCGCGCTACCGGCTGCGCCTCGACCTGGCGGCTTGGCCGAGGGACCCGCCCGAGTGGCTGGTGCTGAACCTCAATCGCGCCGCCGAGCAGTTCCGCGGGCCGGACGGCGAGCGGCAGTGGGCGGACCTGACGGCGCGCTACGAGCAGGTGGCGGGCTTCGAGAACGAGGCGCGCGTCGCCCCCTGGTGGCGCATCAGCGGCCGCGGCTCGCGGCTGCACGACTGGCAGTACACGCTGCCGGTGATCGCGATCTACCGGCGGAGGTGAGGAAGAGAGAGCGCAATGCTGATGCGGACCCTGGTGACGATGAGCGTCCTCGTGACGGCCGTCGGGGCGGCCGAGCCGGAGGTGTATGTCGATCTCCGGCCGCACTTCGAGCGGTTCGGCCTGCCGCCCAGGGCACAGGGCGGGCGCGGGACCTGCTCGGTGTTCACCGTGGTGGCGGGCATCGAGTATGCCAACGCCTGCCGCACCCGGCACGGCACGCCGCTCAGCGTGGAGTACCTCAACTGGGCGGCCAACCAGGTCAGCGGCGACCGCGGCGACGGGAGCTTCTTCCTCTACGCCTGGCAGGGCTACGAGCAGCACGGCCTCTGTCCCGACGCCGACCTGCCCTACGCCAAGGCTTTCGACGTGGATCTGCAGCCGCCGGCGGCCACCGTCGGAGACGCGCACCAGCTCCTCGCGCCGCGCCTGGTCGCCCACTGGATCCGGCCGCACGGCGCCAAGCAGGGGCTCACCGACGCCGAGGTCGCCACGCTGCGGCAGGTGCTCCGCAGCGGCTGGCCGATCTGCTGTGGCTCCGGCCACAGCGTGCTCTACGTCGGCTATCACCGCGATCCCGACTTCCCCGGCTGGGCCTCGTTCCTCACCCGCGATTCCGGGCTGGGCGGCTACGGCTCGATCCCCGTCTACGAGGCCAAGCGAATCCTCTACGACATCTTCTGGATCGAGGCACCCGGCGTCAGGCCGCCGGCGCCCGCCAGCACTCCACCCGACAACGAGCAGCCCAAGCTCAGGGCTGAGACAGGCGTCCAGGTGCGCGGCGGCGGGCTGGCGCCGGTCTGGCAGGTGCAGGCCGGCGCGGCGCCGCTCCATCACCTCGTCTTCTCGTCCGACGGCCGCATGGTCGCCGCCTCGAAGCGAGGCAGCCCGGCCACGTCGCTGTGGAACGTGCGCACCGGGCGGCGGGTCGCGCTGCTCGCCGATGGCGCGCTGTCCGCCGCGTTCTCGCCCGACGGCAAGCTGCTCGCCACGGGCCACGTGGGCGAGATCCGGCTGCGCGACGCCGCCTCCGGCCGCGTCCTGCAGACCCTCAAGGGCCACAGTGACTGGATCGAGTCGCTCGCCTGGTCGCCCGACGGGCGCTGGCTGGCGTCCGGCAGCGGCGACCGCAGCGTCCGGCTCTGGGACGCCGCGACCCGGGCCTGCAAGGCCGTGCTCACCGGCCACACCGGGCCGGTCGGCCAGGTGGGGTTCTCACCCCGCTCCACCAAGCTCTGGTCCGCCGGCTGGGAGCATGCCGTGCGGGTCTGGGACTGCGCGACGGGTGTGCTGGAAGCCACCCTCCCGGACAGCGGCGCGGCCGGCTTCACGCCCGATGGCGCGCGGCTCCTGTCGGCCCGCGGTGACCGGCTCGAGACCCTCTCGCTCCCGGGTCTGCAAGCCGTGGCGGCCGAGTCGGCCGCCGCGCCGGTGACCGCCTGCGCCAGCTCGCCCGACGGCCGGCTGATCGCGTGGGGCACGGCGAAGGGCGGGCTCTGCGTGAGGCGGGCGGACGGCACGGGCCGGCCGACCGAGGTCGAGCTGGGCCATCCGGCCAACGTGTTGAGCTTCAGTCCCGACTCGCGCCGGCTGGCGGTGGGAGCCGCGGCCGGGGTGGTCACGCTGCTCGACTGCGCGCCGCGTCAGTAGCCGTAGTCCAGCACCGGGATGCCGTCGGCCTGGACCGCCCGCCAGCGGCGGCCCTCCTTCTCGAAGCGCGAGTGCACCACCACCGGGTGGTCCTGCCCGAGGGTGGCCTCGCGCGCACCGGCCTGGCCCGTGATGGCCACCTGCACCAGCGCGTCCGCGCTGCGCCCGTCGGGCGAAGGGTAGACCTGCACGTCGGCCACGTAGATGTGGATCTCGGAGTACTCGCGGTTGAGCTGCCACAGGCCGCGGACGATGTCGCCTTTGGTGTAGCCGTCGCCGCGGAAGCGGGCGGACACGATGCGGCCCGCGCGGTCGATGTGGCGCGTCTCGATGCCCTCGCAGAAGTCGGTGATGGCCTGCCTCACTGCCTGCTCGGGCGGGACGGCGCGGAGCCAGGCGCGCAGGCCGGAGAGGAGCAGCCAGGCGCAGGCTACGGCGGCAGCGGCGGCGACGAGGCGGTGGCGGCGCATGGCAGACACTCCCTGGCCCCGGCGGTGGGCGGTTGTGATTTACCCGCGGCGGGCGGTGGGCAATCGGCGCGCGGGCAAAAAACAAGCGGCCCGCCCCGAAGGGCGGGCCGCTTGCTCAGCCAGACTGAGCCGAAGCTCAGAAGGCGAACGAGCCCTGGACACGGACGGCGCTGACGCCACCCTTGGTGAACCCGCGGAGCGGGCTGGTCGCGTCGACGTCGATGTAGCCACCACTGATGCTCACGTCGCCCTTCGCGGTTTGCACCAGCGGCAGAGCGGCGTAACCCATCCAGTTGAAGGCATCCCGTTTCAGGGTGCTGCCCGCGAAGCGGAGCAGCAACGGGCGGCTGCCGATCATCCAGCGGAGGTTGATGTCGTAGCCCTGCGTGGGGCCGATGCCCTGCGCGGTAACGGGCGCAACACCACCATTCCAGCGGGAGTCGATCAGCACGGGCCGGTCGAACAGCGCGAACGCCGGCGAGGACACCTCGGTGTAGGGGTTGGTGACGATCGAGTGGGACAGCTCGAAGTCCTTAGCGATCGCACCGCCCTTGATGTCCAGCTTGAACGTCGGCGTCTCGAGGACGCCCAGCTCGGCGTAGATCGCCTGAGCGTCGTTGTCGGCGCTGCCTGACCGGTTCGGGGGCTTGCCGTTGACGTCGCGGTACGTGTTCACGTACTCGACGCGCAGGCCCTTGAGCACGTCGACCCAGAGGTCGGCGCCCACGCTCCACTCACGCGACTGCTGGTTGTCGTTGAAGCGCTTGGGCGCCACCAGCGTCGCGGTGTTTCCGAGGGCCTTGACCGTCTGGAACCCCATCTTGACACGGGGCTCGCCGGCCGAGTTCTTCCACCAGGGGAGGGTCACATCGGCACGGCCCACGGCTGCCATGTTGGAGCCGAGACCGCCCGGCGCGTTGGGATTGTCGTCCGCCTGCACGAGGCCGGTGAGGAGCACGCTGTTGCCAACGTCGACCTGACCGCGGATACCGGTCAGCGCGGCGCCGGTGTAGTAGCCCACACCCAGGGCCAGAGACGGATTCGCGGCACCCGTCTCGTAATCCTGACCGGCGTACTGCCGGCCGAAGATCCAGCGGCCGCCCAAACCGGGCAGCCGGACCCAGGCCTCGTCGATGTTGAGGGCACCCGGACCGGTGCCGAC
>JACPDV010000539.1 GCA_016183835.1 Armatimonadota bacterium | reverse complement strand
GGCCGATCCGGGGCAGGGCGCCGACGCGGGGGGCGTGGCCGGTTGGGCATGGCGGGCGACCTGCCAGTCGCCCCTACCAGGGGCTCTGGCCGGTGGCGGTGGTCACTTGCTCGGGTCCCAGAGGTTGGGGTTGTCGTCGCAGAGGTAGGTCTCTTTGATCGCCTTGACGTGCCCGTCGCAGTACCCGGCGGTGCAGAACCCGGTGTCGACCTCCTTGGCGCGATCGCCCGTGGTGGTGTCGCCCGAGTGATTGGCGCGCACGGCCTCGCGGAGGGGATCGACGTTGGTGCCGCCGTCGGCCAGGCTCTGCCACGGGTACATCAGCGTGCCAGCGGCATAGGGCCCGAGGTCGAGGTCGAACGTGAGCACCGTCTGGGCCGGCATGCTGATTCGCGTGAGCTTGCGGAAGCGGCCGTTGGTGACGCGGTCGTTGACCCCGTAACTGACCCCGACCGCGTCGCCCATGGGCGTGCGGCCGCGGTCGTAGTTCTGGTCGTCGGGGAAGGCCTTGCAGGTGAAGATCTCGTGGCTCTTGGTGTACTGCCAGAGGGCGAAGACCCAGAAGTACTCGTCCGGCCCGCCCGCCGCGAAGCGCTCCCTGGGCAGCCGCTGATCGTAGTCGTCGGCGTAGAGGAGCATGGCGGTGAGGATCTGCTTGCTGTTGGAGACGCAGTCGGCCTGCTCGGCCTTGCCGCGGGCTTTGGCGAAGACGGGGAAAAGCATGCCGGCAAGGATGGCGATGATGGCAATCACCACCAACAGCTCGATCAAGGTGAAGCCAGGCAGACGTTCGCGATGCATGCTGGTCTCCGCACCCGGGGCGCCCCACCCGGTCACCCGGATCCTACCCCGCCTCACGGGCCGCCAAACTCGACCCAAACGGCGACGCCGACCCGAAGGCCGGCGTCGCAACGGAACCTGTGGACCGGGCCTCAGCGCTTGGGAATGAAGATGTTGTTGGCGCCCACGCCCTCAATCATCATGTCGATCTTGAACGACTTGGCATGGCCGTCCACAAAGCCCACGGTGCAGAAGCCGTCGTCCCTGTTGCCGACAATCACGTCGCCGCTGTGGTCGGCGCGGATCACGTCGTTCCCGAGGGCCACGGAGTTGTCGGGAACGTCGACCTTGGCCGACCACGGATCGAAGCCGGCGCCTCCGTTGTCGTCCATGTCGAAGGTCAAGACGGTCTCGGCCGGCTTGGTGACCCGGGTGATCTTGCGTGTGGCGCCGGCGAAGCCCTCCGTGAGGTAGCTGTTCATGCCGTAGCTGACGCCTGTGGCGTTGGTCAGCGGCGTGGCGCCGCCGTCCCAGTTTTGATCATCGGGGAACGCCTTGCAGGTCATCAACTGCGAGTTCTTGGTGTAGGGCATGAGTGCCCAGGGCCAGAAGTAGTCGCCCGCGTCCGGGGCACCGCTGACGTTGGCATCGCCGTACAGGAGCGGCAGTTTCTGGTCGTAGTCTGCGGCGTACTGCAGCATGGCCAAGCCAATCTGCTTGGTATTGCTGATGCAGTCCGCCTGCTCCGCCTTCGCGCGGGCCTTGGCGAAGACCGGGAATAGAATTCCAGCCAGGATCGCGATGATAGCGATCACGACCAGGAGCTCAATCAGCGTGAACGCTCGTCGCGAAACAGGTCGCATCGTGGTCTCTCCCTTTGCCGTCCGACGGCACGCCTGGCCACCTTGCCGGTCGACCCGCGTTTTTCCTCGTACTCGGTTTTCCCTCAGCCCGACCGGCCTAAACGCGCTTTCCGACCCGCTGGGAATGGCGCTTCCCGGGGCTGCGCAGTCGCGGCGCGGCCAAGCCGGATGGGAGTATGCCTCAGGGCGAGGGAGCGAGTCAAGGCTCTAGACGAGAGGATCGTCCACAAGTTCAGCGGCCAGTCGCTCAGGCCACGTAGCTGGGTGACTGCGGCGAGTTGACTTCGACCGTGCCGGGCCTCTTCCGGCGTGGCACCGGGCGGCAGCGTGATCTTCAGCCGCAAGCTCCCGGCGCGCACGCTCTCCAGGTAGCCGCCCAGCCGTCCGGAGATGCTCGCCCACGCCGCCAATCCGCCCACCGCCATCCCCAGCAGGCCCATCGACACCGCTCGCGGCACCACCCGCAGCAGACCCTTCAGGAACGGCTGGGGCGGCAACAGGAAGGCGCACAGCACCCCCACCAGCACCCCCAGCACCAGCCCCGCCAGCGCCGCCTCGCGCGGCAGGCTCGCGGGGAGCACCACGCCCGTCGGGTCGCCCATGCGGTCGGTGGCCGGCTCGCCGAGGTACCAGATCCGCTCGGCCGGGATCCCCTCCCGCTGCGCCACCCGCGCCGCCAGCTTCAACGCCCCCTGGCTGTGGAACTCCCCGCTCACGCCCGGCAAGTCGCTCTCCCGCGGCTTCTTCGGCAACGTCGTCTCCGCCACAGCGGACCTCCCATCGGCCGTCCGGCGCCAGTGTGCAGCCGGCCGCACCACCTGTCAAGCCGGCGGCCCAACATGCACTGCGGCAAACGACCGGCGACAGGCGTCGCGTCTGCTCCTCCCCCTGCGAAGCGGGGGGAGGCGGGAGGGGGGGCCTCTGGTTTCCGCGCCCCGACCAAAACCCCCCACCCCGTCCCTCCCCCGCTTCGCAGGGGAGGGTGCTCCAGAGATCCCAACCACCGCTGCGCTACACCCGCCCCCACCACGCCGGCCCGACTCCCGCCGCGCGCGCCCGCAGCCGGTACTCCGTGAGCTCCGCCCCCCAACCCGCCGCGATCTCGTCCGGCGGTGTCCCGGCGGCAAGCTGCTCGTGCACCCGCTCGGTGTGATAGCGGAACCGCATCCCGCCCGCGTTCATCTCGAACGCCTCCAGCGCCACCGCCCTCAGCGCATCCAGCACGTGCAGCCCTACCCGCGGCGCGTCGAACGCCCGCCGGTTCGTGACGTGAAGCTGCACCCCGCCGCACACCTCACCCTTGTGTTTCGAGAAGGTGGGCACGAACGCCGCCGGCCGCGCCAGCAGGCCCGGCAGCTTCCGCCCGTTCAGCTCCGCCGCCAGCCGCTGCCCGTCGCACCACGGCGCGCCGAGCAGCTCGAACGGCCGCGTCGTGCCCCGGCCTTCGCTGGCGTTGGTCGCTTCCAGCACCACCGTCCCGGCAAAGCACAGGGCGCTCTCGAGCGTCGGCAGATTCGGCGACGGCGCCACCCAGGAAATGGGCAGCTCGTCGTACCACAGCTCGCGCGGCGCCTCGATCCAGGGCACCACGGTCAGGTCCGCGTCGAGCTTCTCCTCGTGCCGGAGGAGGAGCATCAACTCGCCGATGGTCAGCGCCGGCCGCATCGGCACCGGCACGCTGAGGAACCAGCCGCCCGCCACGTTGCCCTGCGCCACCTCGCCGCCCAACGGCGTGGGCCGGTCGAAGACAATCAGCGGTTTGCCTGCCCGGGCGCAGGCGCGAAGGCAGGCGGCGGTGGTGGTGAGGTAGGTGTACGGCCGGGCGCCGGCGTCCTGGAGGCAGCCGACCACCACGTCGACGCCGGCGAGCATGTCGCCGGTAGGCTCCTGCACCTGGCCGTAGAGGCTGTGGACCGGCACGCCGGTGCGCGGGTCCACTCCCCCGCTCACGTGCTCGCCCGCCTGCAAGTCGCCCCACACACCATGCTCGGGGGCGTACAACGCGGCCAGCAGCCCACGGGAGTGGAGGATGTCGATCAGGTGCCCCGGCTCGCCGAGCCAGCCGGTGGGGTTCGTCAGCAGCGCCACGCGGCGCCCGCCGATGCACTCGATCAGTCCCGCCACGCCGTGCGGCTCCATGCCGGCCTCCCGCGCGGAGGCTATCACGCGCCGTCGGCGGGCGTCAAGCCGCCTCGGAACGCGCTGCGGCGACTCTAAGGGGACGTATGAAGACCACCGACATCGCCACCGCGCTGGCTGGGAAGTACCCGGAGTGGATCGTCTTTGTCGTCACCTGCGACGCGACCGGCCGGGTGGACCTGATGCCCGCCGGCTGGTGCATGGTGTGCAGCGGCGAGCCTCCGATGTTGGCCGTCGCGCTGGGTCTGGGCCGCCACACGCGAACCGTGGTCGAGGCCACCGGCGAGTTTCAGATCGCCTTCGCCGGTGAGGGGCAGCGCGAGGTGGTGGACTTCGCCGGGCGATGCAGCGGTCGCGAGGTGGACAAGATCGCCGCGCTTGGCCTGCGCCTGAGTCCCGGAGCGGCCACCCGCGTGCCGCTTGTCGAGGGCTGCGCACGGAGTTTCGAGTGCCGGCTGGCGGGCTCGCTGCCCAGCGGCGATCACGTGATCTACGTCGGTGAGATCCTCGCGGCGCATGTGGCCGACCCGCCGGTGCGGAACCTGGTCAACTTCGGGGGGTGGTATGGTCCGGCGCGGGCGGAGGAGTAGCTGGCCCGGCCTCCGCCCACACAGGCCTTACTCCCGCGGCGTACGGTGAGGCAGCCGGCGAGCGCCGTGCGTTGACCCAGGCTACTGCTGCTGCAGCACGCGCAGGTTGTCCTTAGCCGCAGCCGAGCCGGCGAAGGCCTTCAACTGCCCTTCGAGGGCGGAAGGGCTGCCGACCTTGACCAGTTCGGCATCGTAGAGGTCCAGGTAGGTTTCCTCGCCGACGGGCAGGTGCGCCCGCAGGAGAACCACCTCCATGCCGCCCTCCGATGGACACAGCACTACCCGCCACTCCTGGCCTAGGTTGGTGACGTAGCCCCGCTTGAGCCCGGCCACCACCCGGCCACCTGTGGCAGCCCGGATGCTCTCGGCGAACTGCTTGAGCACGGCCAAGCGCGGGTCGCCCGCCTCCTGGCCGAGGTCGCCCCAGGCGTCTTCGAACGGATTGGCTGCCATTGTCTGTCTCCTCAGTCAGTGGTCGAACTGCGCAGCGACTGCCCAGTGATCGGAACACCCGCCCACGGGCTCCACCAGCCGCACGGAGCCCTCGATCAAGCGCAACGGCTTGGCCTCCATCGCCCACCGATTGGCCATCACCTGGTCGAACAGCGCCCAGCCGGCGTCTGCCGCAGGGTTCTGGCAGTGGGAGCCGATGGGTCTGCTCCTTGGCTGTCCGGCGGCGTGCTCCCACAGCTCCGGCTCGGCGAGCCAGCGCCACATTGGGTTGTAGAACCACGCCAGCTTCAGTTTGTCTCGCAGCACGAGCGGCCGCTCGCGCACCGCCATGAGTTGGTTCGGCCGGCCGGGACCGGCCGCTTGCACCTGGAACGGCCACTCGCCAGGCTCGGCGTTGAAGTCGCCGGTCAGGACCATCGCCGGACTGGACTGGCGCGCCGTGTTGAGGTAGAAGCTCCCCAGCTCCCGCACCGAGCTCATCCGCGATGGCTCAGTCTCACGCATGCCGCCCAGTCGCGACTTCCAGTGGTTGACCACGAACCAGAAGCTCTTGGCGCTGTCGGCCGCCAGGGCGAACTCGACAGCCAACCACTTGGTCCGCCAGGCCACGTTGCTCGGCCCTTTTGCGGATCCGGCTCCCGGCGCGATGCCTGTGCCTTGGCCCGGCCTCATGCTGTATGCTTGGGACTCGGCATCCGGAGTCGATCGTGCCCGAGTCCCCATTCCGTCTCGTCTCCGACTTCTCCCCCGCCGGCGATCAGCCGCCGGCCATCGACTCGCTGATCGACGGTCTCCTCCGCGACGAGCGGCACCTTGTCCTCCGCGGCGCCACCGGCACCGGCAAGACCTTCATGCTCTCGTGTGTGATCCAGGAGGTCCAGCGCCCCACCCTTCTCCTCGCCCCCAACAAGACCCTCGCCGAGCAGCTCTGCGCCGAGTTCAGGGAGTTCTTCCCCGGCAACGCCGTCTGCTACTTCGTCTCGTACTACGATTACTACCAGCCCGAAGCCTACATCGTCCAGACCGACACCTACATCGAGAAGGACACCTCCCGCAACGAGGACATCGACCGCCTCCGCCATGAGACCACCGTCGCCCTCAGCTCGCGCCGCGACGTGATCGTCGTCGCCTCGGTCTCCTGCATTTACGGCATGGGCCGGCCCGAGGACTACCAGAACATCTCCCTCCACCTCCGCGCCGGCAGCGAGATGGACCGCGACGACATCCTCCGCCGCCTCGTCGACATGCAGTATCTCCGGACCAACAACTACCTCGCCCGCGGGCAGTTCCGCGTCCGCGGCGACGTGGTCGAGGTGCTCCCCGCCAGCGGCGGCAGCGTGATCCGTGTCGAGCTGTTCGGCGACGAGGTCGAGCGGATCCGGCTCCTCGACCCGCTCACTGGCGAGATCACCGGCGACGAGGCCGAGCTGAGCATCTTCCCCGCCGAGCACTACGTCACGCCCGAGGAGCGCGTCGAAGAGGCCCTGGCCGGGATCGAGGCCGAAATGCTCGAGCGCGTCGAGTACTTCCGCCAGCGTGAGCGGTGGATCGAGGCGCAGCGGATCGAGCAGCGCACGCGCTACGACATGGAGATGATCCGCGAGGTGGGGAGCTGTCAGGGGATCGAGAACTACTCCCGCTGGCTCGACGGCCGGCAGCCCGGCGAGCCGCCGTGCACCCTCCTCGACTACTTCCCCGACGACTTCCTCCTCGTCATCGACGAGAGCCACATCGCCACGCCGCAGGTCCGCAGCCAGCTCGCCGGCGACCGCTCGCGCAAGGACAACCTGGTCGAGTTCGAGGAGTTCGAGGCGCGCATGCCGCAGCCCATCTACTCCTCCGCCACGCCCGGCAGCTACGAGACGGCGCGCGCATCGCGCGACATCGAGGTGGTGGTGCGGCCCACCGGGCTGATCGATCCGGAGGTGACCGTCCGTCCCACCAAGGGCCAGATCGACGACCTCAACGCCGAGATCCGCGCCAACATCGACCGCGGCGAGCGGACCCTGGTCCTGACCCTCACCCAGCGCCAGGCGGAGGACCTGGCGGCCTACCTCGATCACCTGCGCATCAAGACCCACTACCTCCACGCCCAAGTGGACACCCTCGACCGCTCCAGCTTGCTGCGCGACCTGCGGCTCGGCACCGTGGACGTGATCGTGGGGATCAACCTCCTCCGTGAGGGGCTCGACCTGCCGGAGGTGTCGCTGATCGCCATCCTCGACGCCGACCGTGCCGGCTTCCTGCGCAGCGAGACGTCGCTGATCCAGATCATCGGCCGGCGGCGACCGCGGCGATGCAGGCCGCCGTCGACGAGACGACGCGCCGGCGCGAGAAGCAGGTGGCCTACAACACGGAGCACGGGATCACGCCGGAGACCATCCGCAAGGCCATCCGCGACGTGATCCGCCCGGCCGAGACCGAGGAGGAGGTGCCGGAGATCTCCCCGGTGCCGGCCGTGGTGGACCCGCAGCAGCTCATCGCCGACCTCGAGGCGCAGATGAAGGAGGCGGCGGCCCGGTTCGAATTCGAGCGGGCGGCGGAGCTGCGCGACGAGGTGATCCGGCTGCGGCAGGCGCTGGGCGAGGAGGCGGTGTTCACGCAGGGCGAGCGGAAGCGCCCGGCGCCGAACCCGGAGCGCGGGCGGCGCGGCGGACGAAGGCGCGGGCGGCGGTAGCTAGAACCCCGTGTTCCCCGCCATCTTCGCCCCGTCCACATCGCACCCCGCGCCCATGTGGAACGCCTCGCTGCAGCCGCCGCCCTGCGCCTCGCGCGCCACCGTGT
>JACPDV010000059.1 GCA_016183835.1 Armatimonadota bacterium | reverse complement strand
GAGCTGCCCGTTGTCGATGTTGTCCTTCACCTTCTGCAGCCCGGCGACGGCCTCGCGATGCCCCACCGCGCAGCCCACCCGCCAGCCGGTCATGGAGAAGGCCTTGGACAGGGAGAAGAACTCCACCGCCACATCCTCGGCGCCCGGCACCGCCAGGATGCTCGGCGCGGCGTAGCCGTCGAAGGTGTTCTCGCTGTAGGCCAGGTCGGAGCAGATCAGGATGTCGTGCCGCCGCGCGAACTCCACCGCCCCCGCGTAGAACGCCAGGTCGCACACGGCGGTGGTGGGGTTGTTGGGGTAGTTGAGCCACAGCAGCTTGGCCTGCCGCCGCACGTTGGCGGGGAGTCACGCCGCCGGCGAAGGTGTGGCCGATGTTGTAGGTCGGGTAGCCCGGCTCCGGGGCGATGCCGATGTCGCCGGGGTTCATGCAGCACATGGGGAACTGGGCGATGGCGTCCTTGCTGCCGAGGGTGACGCAGATCTGGTCGAGCTCGAGGCCGACGCCGAACCGGCGCTGGTAGAAGCGCTGGATGGCGGCGGGCAGCTCGGCGGCGGGCACGTCGCAGCCGTAGCGGTGGCGGTTGGGGTCGGCGTGGTCGTCCACGGCGCGGCACAGCTCGGCAACGACGGGATCGGGCGTCGGGATGTCGGGGTCGCCGATGCCGAGGGTGATGACGTCGATGCCCCGGCTGCGGGCCTCAGCCATCTTCCGCCGGAGGTCGGCGAACAGGTAAGGCGGCAGCTTCTGCAGACGGTTTGAGCGCTCCAGCTTCACGACGCGTGCTCCGGAGCCTCGTAGTGTACCACCGGTGCCTGGCGTTGGGAGCGGCTCCCTGGCTGGTCAGACCCGTCCGCTCGTCAGCTGCAACCGTCATTGCGAGGAGGTCCGCCGACGAAGCAATCTCGTTCGCCAGCGGCCTTGGCAACTCCCTCCGAGTCGCCTCGGTTGACGCGATTGCTTCGTCGGCGGACCTCCTCGCAATGACGAGCCTGGGGATTCGCCGAGAACCGACTCCCGCCTTGGGCGTCCGGGAGCTTGGTGCAGGCCCGGCAGGGAACGGCGGCCGTGCCCCGAACCCCCGGCGCGTGAACGGAGCCCGGCGTGTACACTCGCTTCGCAGACCTCCAGCTCCCGTCCGGTGAGACGGCCGAGATCGGGCTGATCCGCTGTCCCGATCCCGGCGACCCAATGCATGTCCGTGAGCTGCTGGCGCACAAGGGCGGCGACTGGAACTGGCACATCGACCGCGCCCTCGCCGAGGAGCTGGACGGGCTGGAGACCCGCTACTACGTGGCGGTGATCGACGGCCAGGCCGTGTCGAACGTGATGCTCTGCGAGAGCGCCGGCGTGGGCATCCTGGGGCACGTCTTCACCCGCCCGGAGCACCGGCGCAAGCACCTCTGTCAGAGCATCTTCGACCACCTGATGCCCGAGTTCCGCGCGCGCGGCGGGCTGCGGCTGGCGCTCGGCACCGGGTACGACTCGCATCCCTTCTGGATCTACCATCGCAACGGCTTCCGGGCGGTGATGCCCAACAGCGGGATGATGACCTACGAGGCCGTGGACGGCTGGGCGGAGCAGTGGTACGCGCCGGGGCCCGCGACCGTCGAGCCGTACGACTGGAAGCACTGGGGCCCGCTCTGCCAGCTCACGGTCGACAACTTCGGCGAGGGACTCCAGAGCCTGTCGCTGGGCGGCTTCGGGCGGGCGAGCTTCGAGGGGTCGGGAATCAGCGTGGTCAAGGCGGCGCAGGAGGGCAAGCTGCACGCGCGGGTGCTGGTGCGGCCGACCGGCGCTGCGATGGGGCTGGCGCTCCTCACGCCCGACCGCCGCTGGCCGGGCAAGTGGCTGCTGGACCTGATCGCCCACCCCAACTACCACGACCGCCTCGCCGAGCTGGTGGCCGCGCTGCCCGTGCCGGGCGGCAAGACGCTGGCCGCGGTGCCGACCATCGCCGCCGCCCGCCGCGCGGCGCTGGAGGCCAACGGGTTCGAGCAGGAGGGCACACTGCGCGCGCAACTGCCCGACGGCGGGGACGTGGCGCTGTACGGAAGGGTGTAGGGTGTGGGGGCGACCGGCAGGTGGCCCGCGGTAGGGCAAAGGAAGACAGTCGTGGTGGAGCCTTTGACGTTGGCGTGGAAGCCGGACCTGGCCGAGGCGACGCAGCGCTGGCTGGCGTTCTGGAACCAGGAGATCCTCGACCGCCCGGTGTGCAGCATCACCGCGCCGCGGGACGGGGTGAAGCCGGTCGGCGGGCCGCCCTACCTGGCCGGGGCGAAGGGCGATTTCGGGCCGGTGATCGACCAGGTCCTGGCCTGGGGCGAGACCGTCTACTGGGGCGGCGACGCGATTCCGGCCTACACGCCGAGCTTCGGGCCGGACCAGATCTCGGCCTGGCTCGGCGCCGAGCTGGTGATCCCCGAGGAGAACTACGGCACCGACTGGGTGCCCGCCTGCATCGACGACTGGGACGCATGGCTGCCCTTCCAGCTCGACCCGGACAACTACTGGTGGCGCCGCATGAACGACTTCATGCGCGCCCTGGCAGCGGCCTTGGACGGGAAGATGGTGATCAGCCACCTCGACCTGCACAGCAACATGGACACCCTGTTGGCGATGCGCGGCGGCGAGCGGCTGTGCCTGGACATGGTCGAGAGCCCCGAGGTGATCGACCGCGCGATGACCTCGGTGCGGCGGTTCTACGCGCCGGTCTACGACGCGCTCTACGAGTCGGGGAACATGGGCAGGACGGGCACGCTCGGCTGGGTGCCGGCCTACCACCCGGTGAAGACGAACACGATCCAGTGTGACTTCGCGGCGCTGATCGGCCCGCACCACTTCCGCCGCTGGGTGATGCCGGCGCTGGAGGAGGAGGCGGCGCACCTCGGCCACTGCGTCTACCACCTGGACGGACCCGAGTGCCTGGTCCACGTGCCCGACCTGTGCCGCATCCCGGGCCTCGACTGCATTCAGTGGACCACGGGCGCGCGGAACGCGGCGTTCATCGAATGGATGGACCTGCTGAAGGACATCCAGGCGCGCGGGACGAGCCTCTGGATCCCGTGCAACACGGAGGACATCAAGGTCTTTCACAAGGAGCTGGACCCGACGAAAGTGTTCTATAACTGCTGGGCGCCGAGCGAGAAGGCGGCGGAGGAGACGCTGGGGTGGCTGGTGGAGAACACGTAGCCGAGGAGAGATCCCATGGCGACCGATGAGCCGCCGCAAGGACCGCCGCGGATCGAGTACCTGAAAGTGCGCAACTACCGCGCCTTGAGGGAGGTCGAGCTCAAGGGCATCCGGCCTCTGACTGTTCTGCTAGGGCCGAACGGAAGCGGAAAGTCAACGCTCTTTGATGTCCTTGCGTTCCTTGCAGAGTGCTTCCAGGACGGCGTTCGCCGTGCCTGGGACCGGCGCGGCCGTTTTCGCGAACTCCGCTCTCGCGGCAGCGACGGCCCGGTTGAGTTCACCTTGAAGTACAGGGAGAGTAGAGGGACCCCGCTCATCACGTACCATCTGGCCATTGACGAGGCGCTCACTGGTCCGGTAGTGGCAGAAGAGTGGTTGAAGTGGAGGCGGGGTCGTTACGGCAAGCCGTTCAAGTTCCTTGACTTCAGCCATGGCTCCGGCGACGTGGTGAGCGGTGAGCGACCGGACGAGGAAGACGAGCGCGTGGGCGAGAGGCTCGATTCAGCAGAGGTACTGGCGGTCAACGCTCTGGGGCAGCTTGCGCGCAACCCACGTGTCGCGGCGCTCAGGCGGTTTGTCACCGGCTGGCACCTATCCTACCTGACGGCCGAAAGCACGCGCAGCGTGCCGGAAGCCGGGCCGCAGGAGCATCTCTCCCGAAACGGTGACAACCTGCCGAACGTCATCCAGTATCTGTCAGAACGCCATAGCAGGCACTTGGAGGCCATTTTCGAGCGACTCGCCAGGCGCGTGCCGCGACTCGAGCGGGTGACGGCGGAGGCCATGGCCGACGGACGCCTTCTGCTGCAACTGAAGGACGCGCCCTTCGAGCGTCCAGTGATGGCGAAGTTCGCCTCTGACGGCACGCTCAAGATGCTGGCCTACCTAACAGTCCTCCACGACCCGGAGCCGCAGCCCTTGGTTGGGATCGAGGAGCCTGAGAACCACTTGCACCCGCGGCTTCTCTGGGAGCTCGCGGAGGAGTGCCAGGTGGCCGCCGACCGCTCGCAGCTGCTCGTGACCACTCACTCACCGTACTTCGTCAACGCGCTCACCCCTGACGAAGTGTGGGTGCTGTACCGTGACCAGCAAGGCTTCACTCAAGCCAGGAGAACTAGCGAGTTGCCGCGGATCAGGGAGTTCGTGGCGGGAGGCTCGCAACTCGGCTGGTTGTGGATGGAGGGTTTCTTCGGGTGTGGTGACCCCTTGTCCGAGCCGGATCCAGGACTGGTGGCATGAGCGCGGCCCCCGGTCATGTAGAGTTCCTCGTTGAGGACGCGTCGTTGGCGGCGACGCTGGAGAGGATTGTGCCGCGTCTGGTTTCGGCTGGCGCGGGCTTCGCCTTGCCTCCTTACAATGGGAAAGACGACCTCTTCAAGCGACTGCCCGCCGTCCTCGATGGGTACCGCCGGGTGGTGCCAGCCTATCCGGTCATCGTGGTGGTCGACGCTGACGACGCGCCCTGCCAGACCCGCAAGCAGAGAATTGAGGATATCGCCGCCGCGGCCGGGGTCGTATCACGAGCAGTATGCCCTGCCGACTACCGGTTGGTGAGCCGCATCGCAGTGCGCGAGTTGGAGGCCTGGTTCCTCGGGGACTGGGATGCGGTTCGGGCCGCCTACCCCGGTGTCCGAGACACATCAAGCTTGCGCAAGCGGTACCGCGACCCTGACCGGATCGCCGGCCCGAAAGGCGAGCTACACAAAGCGTTGCGCCGTGCCCGTTGCTACGCGGCAGGCGTCCCGACGGTCGAAGTCGCCCGCCGCATCGCCACCCACATGGTGCCCGTTCGGAACTCCTCGGCGAGCTTCCGCGCCTTCGCTCGGGCCGTCCGAGAGCTCGCCGGAACGGGCTGAAGGAGGCGTGTATGTTTCGCAGGCTGCTGCCCTTACTTCTCCTCGCCGCCGCCGTCTCCGCCCAGGAGCCCGCCATGAACTCCGGCCTGCGCGACGAGACCTTCACCTACACCGGCCCGGACGAGCCCGTGATCTGGCGCGCCTTCGAGACCGGCGAGCCCGCCGACGCCGTGCACGTGGTGGACGAAGCCACCCTCGAGGCCGCCCACGGGAAGGTGGACTGGACCGACGGCTGGCAGCTCCGGCACCCCGGCTGGACCCCGGCCCTGCTCAACGCCGTCGGCAAGCCGCCCGACCTCACCCTCGACCCGCAGATGACCGACCCCTGCGACATCCACCTCGGCCTCCGCTCGGTCAACCCCACCATGACCTTCGGCATCAAGCTCTCGAGCGAGCCGGAGTTCACCCTCATCACCGCCCCGGCCGCCACCGCCACACACCACTTCGACTTCGAGTTCCACTGGAAGGCCGAGGCTCCGATGGCCGGCGAGAAGATCGTCATCCACGCCCTCGGCAAGCCGGTCTACCTGCAGTACCTCAAGTTCGTGCCCATCCGCAGCGTGAAGCAGACCGCCCGCGTGCCGGCGGAGCGGATGACCGTGCTCAACGAGGCCGGCCGTCACTTCGCCTTTCCGGGGATCTGCGAGCGGGCCGACGGCGAGCTGCTGGTGGTCTGCCGCGAGGGTGATGCGCACGTCTGCCCGATGGGCCGGATCGTGCTCACCCGCTCGCGGGACGGCGGGAAGACCTGGTCGCCGCGTGAGGTGGTGCGCGATTCGCCCTCGGACGAACGCGACCCGGCCATCCTCAGCCTGCCCGACGGCACGCTGGTGGTGAGCTGCAACACCTGGGACAGTTGGCGCGGCTCGCCCTATCTCCGCCAGAAGTACCCCGACCAGACCGCCACCATGGAAAAGGACGGCTGGGGTAAGTACAGCGGGTGCTGGCTGCTGATCTCCACGGACGACGGAAAGACCTGGAGCGAGGCGCGGATGGCGCCGACCTTCAGCCCGCACGGACCGGTGCCGGGGCTCGACGGCGCGCTCTACTGGGTCGGGCTGGAGGGCCGCGACGGCCTCTCGGTGGTCGCCATCCATCGCACCGCCGACCTGGGCAAGACCTGGACGCGCTTCAGCGAGGTCGCCTACAGCCGCGCCTACGCCGAGCCGATGGACTTCGAGTGGTGGGACGAGCCGAACCTGATCTTCCTCCCCGGCGGCCGGGCGATCTGCACGATTCGGGTGGACGTGGACGGCTTCGTGCGGCAGGCGTACTCGGCCGATGGCGGCAAGACCTGGGGCTGGCCGAGGAAGCTCAAGGCGTGGGGCTACCCGCAGCAGCTCTGCCGCTTGAGCGACGGCCGCCTGGGGATGGCCTACGGCTACCGCCGGCCGCCCTTCGGGGTGCGCGCATGCACCAGCGCGGACGAAGGCCGGACCTGGGATCTCGACCACGAGGTGGTGCTCCGCGCCGAGGGCGGGGGCGGCGACCTGGGCTATCCCTACTCGATCCAGCTCCGCGACGGGCGCGTGATGACGGTCTACTATTACAACCACCAGGGCGGCGACTGCTATCTGGAGGCGGTGGCGTACCGGCCGTAGACGACTATGGCTCCGGCGCGAGCAGCGCCGCCAACGCCTCCTGACCGATGGTCCCGGCCAGGTAGAACCGCAGCTCGTCGCTCCCCGCCCGCGCCGTGGCGGCCAACTCCGCCGCCGCCTCTGGCGAGCCGTCGCGCTGCGCCAGCAGCGCGTCCACCCGGTCCAGCTCCGCCGCGGTCGCCGCCGCCTGCGGCTCGCCCAGCAGCCCCAGCGCCTCGACCGCCAACGCGCGGCGCGGCCCCGCCCAGAGCCATTCCCGCAGCGTCGGCCCCACCATCTCGCCCAGCTCCGCCAGCCGGTCCGCCGTGGCCTGCCCGGCCGCCGCCAGCGCTTCTGCCCGCCGATGTGCCGCCGCCTCGCGCACCACCGCCGCGGCGCGCGGCGGCGATTGCTGCCCGTAACGGAAGAACTCGGCCGCCGGCCGCCGCTCCACCCACGTCTCGCGGACCAGCATCGCCTCCACCCGGCGGCGCGCGATCCACCTCCTGGCGGAGTGTCCGGCGGCGGAGGCGGCCGACGCGCTGCCCGCCGCGCTGGGCCGGGCGAGCCGGTCCGAGGCCGAGTGGGACACCAAGGAGCAGGCCGCGCGCGCGCTCGGGGCGCTCGGCGAGCCACGGGCGCTGGGGCCGCTGCGGGCGCTGCGCGAACAGTGTGACGGGGTGCGCGGCGACCTCTTCGACGCCGCGCTGGCGAGGCTCGGCGACCCCGAGGCGCGCCGCCGGGTG
>JACPDV010000529.1 GCA_016183835.1 Armatimonadota bacterium | reverse complement strand
GGTGGCGCTGCGCAATGCGGTGGTCACCCTGTTCCGCAGTCGGCTGGTGGGCAGCTTCGCCAGGACCAGGCGGTTCTACCAGTCTTCCGTGGAGCTCAGTCTCGCCTTGATCGGAGCCGCTCGACTATGAAACAGCCCTGGTGGCGCCGCGGACGTTGACAGCCCGCACCGCTTCGGTAACCATCGCCCGGCAAGGATGCTCCACCGATGCGCGCGGCGGATTGGCTCCGGGCCGAGCCCCGGCGGGTGACCCTCGCCGGCTGGCTGGCCTGCGCCGCCCTCGCCGCCGCCTTCCTCGCCCCGGCCATCCTCAAGGGCGGCTTCGGCCCCGGCGACATGCTCCTCGGCATGACCCCCTGGGGCCTCTACCGCGACCAGTTCCCCGCGGTTCGCGGCGTCGCCAACCCGCAACTCGACGTCATCCAGCAGTACTTCCCCTGGCGCTTGTTCGCCGCCGCCACGCTCCGCGGAGGCGTCCTCCCGCTCTGGAACCCGCACGAATACTGCGGGCAGCCGTTCGTTGGCAACGTGCTCTCGGCCGTCTACTACCCCTTCACCTGGCTCGCGCTGTGGCTGCCCATCGGCCGCTTCTTCCTCCTCAGCGCCTGGTTTCACCTGACGCTCCTCGGCGGCGGCATGTGGCTGCTCCTCCGCGCCCACGGGCTGCGCTGGCAGGGCGCCCTGGCCGGCGCCGGCGCCCTGATGCTCAACGGTTTCGTGATCGGCTGGCTGGCCTACGCCAACGCCAGCCAGTGGACCTACGCCTGGCTGCCGTTGCTGTGTTGGAGCTGGCACCGCGCGTGGGCGGCGCAGCGGCCGGGGCGGCTGTGGCTGCCGGCGGGCTGTCTGGCGCTCAGCGTGCTGGGCGGGCACCTGCAGTTCACCTTCTACGTGGGGCTGGCCTGGGCGGTCTACGCCCTGGTACACGTCCTCGGCTCATCCGCGTACCCCCTCCTTGCCAAGGAGGGGGCAGGGGGCTCCGACGGGAACCCCCTCCTTGCCAAGGAGGGGGCAGGGGGAGGTCCCGTCCATCGCGCCGACTGCCCGTCAACTGGATCTCACCCCAACCCTCTCCTTAGCAAGGAGAGGGGGCCGGATCGCCGGCCTTCGGCGCGTCTCCTCGGCGATCTTCTCTGCTATGTCGCCGCGCCGGCCGCCCTCGCGGGTCTGGTGGCCGCGGTGCAGGTGCTCCCGGCACTGGAGCTGATCTTCGCCAGCGGGCGTACCGGCGGGAGCTACGCCGACCTGCGCGGCGCCGGGTTCCCCGTGAGGAACCTGATCGTGCTCCTCGCGCCGTGGTTCTACGGCCACAACGCGCTCCAGTTCCAGGGTGCCCCCGTGGCGGGGTTCTGGGGGCCGTGCGGCAACGGCATCGAGGCGAGCGTGTCGGCGGGCGCGGCGGCCACCTGGCTGGCGGTGACGGCGCTCTGCCGGCGGCGCGACCGGGCCGTGACCGCGTTCGCCGTGATCGCGCTGGTGGGCCTGCTGCTGGCGCTGCGGACGCCGCTGTACTGGCTCTTCTGGCGCTGCGTGCCCGGCTTCAGCGGGCTGCGCGGGCTGAGCCGCGCGTTCTGCGTGTGGGGCTTCGGCGTGGCGGCGTTGTGCGGCATCGGGGTGGACGCGCTGCTCGACCCGTGCGACGACCGGCGCGCCCGGGCGCGGCTGGCGGCGGGCTGCATGGTGGTGACGCTGGCGGCATTCGTGGCCGCCTGGGTGGCGGAAGCGCTGCGCACCACCGCGCCCGATTCCCTCACCTCGATGGTCGGCCCGCGGCTGGGCTACGGGATGCCGGCCACGCTGTGGGCCGTGGCGGCGAGCGGGGCGGTGGCGCTGGCGGTGGGGCGGGGGCGGCGCGCGGCGTGGGTGGCGCTCGTGCCGATGGTGGAGCTGTTCCGGCTGGGGTCCGGCATGCACCCCGGGGTGGACCCGCGCGTGTACTTCTTCGACACCCCGGAGACGAAGCTGCTGCAGCGGCAGACTCCGCCGGCACGGTTCGTGGGCGTGGCGGCGGGCGGCAGCCCCGCGTTTCTCGACTGGATGCCGATGAACACGCCGATGGCCTACGGCCTGTCGAGCCCGACCGGATCGGAGTCGCTGTCGTACGGGCGCTACCGCGCGCTGCTGTCCACGTTCTGCCCGGAGCCCTGGACGCCGGCGCTGGACAGCCCGCTGCTCTCGCTCGTGGGGGTGCGCTGGATCCTGTCGCGCGCGGACCTGGAAGGGCGTCACGGCCTGCGGCGCGTGGGCGGCGAGCGCTGCGCAGTGTACGAGAACCCGCGTGCGCTGCCGTTGGTGTTCGCCGCGTCGCGCTGGGAGCGGTGTTCGGCGACCGACGCGATCGCTCGCCTGCGGTCGCCGGAGGTCGATTTGCGGGTGCCCTTTTTGCCGGAGAACGCGCCGGCGCCCACTCCGGGGGTGACAAACTCGCGTGAAGCCTCATTCTACTATGAGAGGTCGTCTCCACAACGTTGGGTGGCCCGTGGGCGTCCGCAACGCGAGACGATGCTGGTCTTGACCGAGACGTTGGGCCCGGGCTGGCGGGCGCTGGTGAACGGGGCGCCGCGCCGGGTGTGGTTGGCGGACGCGGTGTTCCAGGCGGTGGAGGTGCCGCCGGGCGAGGCGGTGGTGCGCTGGTTCTACGCGCCGTCGTCGGTGAGGGTGGGGACGTTCCTCGCGCTCGTCGGCCTCGCCCTCCTGGCAGCCTGGCCTGGCGGATGGTTGGTGGAGGAGGGACGACGGTGAACGAAGTGCTGTTAGGCAGACGCATCCGTGAGCTGCGCCACGAGCGCGGCCTGACGCTCGAGGAGGTGGGCCAGCGCACCGGGTTCAGCAAGAGCCTGCTGTCCAAGATCGAGAACGCCCAGGTCTCGCCGCCGATTGCCACGCTGTCGAAGATCGCCAAGGCGCTGGACGTGGCGATCGGCTACTTCTTCGAGGAGGAGGCGCGCCAGGACGGGGCCGTCTTCGTCCCCCGCGACCACCGGCAGACGCTCGACGCCAAGCAGCATGGCGAGGGCTACCGCTATGAGCACCTAGCCTACGGCGGGACCATGCCGCGGCTGATGGAGCCGTTCGTGATCTCGATCGAGCCCGACACGCAAAAGTCGGCGACGCTCTACGACCATCCGGGCGAGGAGTTCATCATGGTGCTCGAGGGCCAGATGGACTTCCTCTTCGGCAACACGCACTTCCACATGGAAGAGGGCGACACGATCTACATCGACGCCCGCGTGCCGCACGGCCCGAAGCAGCTCGACGGCAAGCTGGTGCGCTACATCGCGATCTTCACCAACCGTTAGGCCGGCGCCGCGCCGGGGCCGAGGACTTGGCCGGCGCCTACTCGGGCACCATGATGTACAGGTGCCGCTCCTCCACTCCGATCGGCTCCTGCCCCGCGGGGCCATACCGGCAGACCAGGCCCCAGGAGTGGATCCGTCTTCGCTCCGCGTTGAGCGGGCAGGCAATCGAGACCGGCATCCGGGTCGCCCTGCCCGGCGGCACGGCGGCGGTGTGGGTGAACCGCTCCGAAGGCTCCCAGGGCGACTGCACTTCGGCGGCGACCGCCATCGGTCCCGCGAAGTTGTGCGCGACCAACGCGGTCACCTGGACGGTGCCACCCGGCGGAACCCTGACCGTCGCGGGATCGAGGCGCACACGGAGCTGGGGGCCGATGGCAGGCGCCAGGCGCTCCTGCGAGACGAGTGTCAGCGGCTTGACCGAGGCGACCCACAGAGGATCCTCGCCAAGTTCCAGGCACTGCCGCCCGCCGTTGGCCGCCGGCACCGGCGCAGGGCTGCCCAGGAGCGCCTTCACGCCCGTTACCCCCGCCCCGGCATCCAGCGCCACGCGGCTCCGCCCCCCGCAGTCCCACAGCGCGGAGAGAAAGCTCCCATCCGGGCGCCTGAAACGCGCGCCGAACACCGGCGCCCGCGCGTCTGCCTGCGGGCCCTGGCACTGCGTCGGACCCAGCAGCCGGGTCATTGCGCAGTACGCGCGGTAGGCCAGCTTCGGGCGGCCATGCCAGTCCACCAGGCCGGAAGTGTGGGTGATCTGCGTCGGATCGGTGCCTTCATCCTGAAACGTGTAGTGGTAGACACGGGCGACGCCGAGGGCGAGGAAGAGCAGATGGCTGCGCACCAGCCATGCTGCCTGCCGCTCCGGGCTCACCGGCGGGATCCACTTGAAGTGTTCCACTCCCTCGAACGTGCCGTAGCCGATGCACTCCGTGGCGATGACCGGCTTGGCTCCGTCCCCGAACTCCCGCATCACCTTCCGCAGCGCCCGGAACCCATCGGGCAGCGCTTCCGGGCAGCACGGGATGCCGCCGGGCGGCGTCTCAAAGGACATCTTCACATAGGGATGCACGCTCATGACCTGGAACAGGTCCTTCACGCCGGCGCGGTAGAGGTCGCGAACGTACTCGCTGCCGGGCCCGATCAAGTCGCCCCCCACTTCGGGCGCAGCCAGGAGCGACACGGGGTCGTCGGCGTTCATCTCCCGGCGCCGGTCGCGGATCGCTCGGGCCAGGGCCTCGGGGAAGACGTTGACGAAGTCCGGCTCGTTCTGCGTGTGGACGAGCCAGGTTCCGTGCCGGGTCTGGTGCGCGTTCTCCGCGGAGGGCAGCAGGGCGATGCCGTACTCGGCGAACAGCTCCGTGGCGCCGGGGGCGTTGATCCACCAGCGGGCGTGGCGCACGCCAGCCTCCCTCATCAGGCGCAGCATCGCCAGCGTGTTCGTGGTCTCATCCGCGTGCATCTGGTAGCCGTAGCCGCCACCGGGGAAGAAGTTCATGCCGAACACGTCGGCCGCCGTCCGCACGTCCATCGGCGAAGGGAGCTTCACGCGGTGGGGCTTGGCTGCCTTGCCGGTCTTCAGGCCGACCTCCTCGACCGCCACCTCGCACGTGGCGGACGGCCGCAGGCCGGTGACGACCGCCGCGGTCCGGTCGGCAGTGCAGCACCGTGCGGACCAGCCCGCCTCGCCCATCTGCCGGTGGCGCAGTCGGATGTATGCGGTGCCCTCGGCCGGCCGGTCCCAAGTCACCCGGATGGAGGAGCAGGTGTTGGCTTCGACGGTGAACGACACGGGCGCGCCGGGCTGGCCGGAGCGCTCTGCCAGCCTCTCGGGCAGCCCCCAGATGAGGAGCTCCGACACGGCCGCGCTCGGTTCCACAATGTCAACGATCACGTCTTGGCCCGCCGCCGGCGGGCAGAGCGGGAGGAGGGCCTCCTGCGCCCACACCAGGTTGCTTCCGGCATCCAGCAGGGGGTGGAACTCGAACGGCTGGTCGAGCGATGCCTGTCCGGTGCGACCCGTCTCGACGCCATCGGCCAGCACCCGGGCGCTCGCCCGCCGCGGCGCCTGCCGGGCCTCCGCCGCGCCGAGCGCGTAGATCATCACCACACGCGAGACCCGCACCGGCTCCTCGAAGGTGATCTCCACCCGGCCGTGGGCGACCTGCCCGGTGGGCTGGTACCGACCATCGAACAGCTCCAGGCTGCCTTGGGAGCAGCGGAAGGCCACCGACAGACTGCGCCCCTCTCGCGCGTTCCCGGTCAGTGCGAACTCGTCCATCGTTGCGCCCCTCCGGACCGTGGCCAGCCCGGGCCGCGCCGCTGGTCCCACGATGACCCCAAGGACGCAGACCAGGGGAACCAGCGACAATCCGGAGCGGCGACGTGGCGCGCTCGGCTGCCACGCGTCGGACCCGGGCACCAGTATCACCGTGACGGTAGTCTCCACAGGGCCCATCCCGCCCGTCCCCTTCGCCGCCCGGTCGCATTGCCACCTTCAGGCCGGCGCGCCGCACTCCTCCACCACGGCCCGCGCCACCTGCGTCCAGGCGTCGAACCGCTCGGGGTGATGCTCGCACGTGTGCGTGTCCTTGAGGATCATCTCGAGCACGCAGCCGTGCTCCGCGCAGACGTCCACCGTGTGTTGGATGTACCGCCGCAGCCGCTCCGCGTCGAACCGCCCCACCAGGTGCGAGGGATGCGGCTTCCAGGAGAAGATCGCCCGGCTCCCCAGCCCCGCCGCCCCGCGGTCCACACCGGCGAAGGGCGACATCGAGATACGGCGGATGTGCGGAATGCGCAGCACGTCGTCCAGCTTGCGCGAGAGGTTTTCGCAGCAGCCGTAGCCGGTCAGGCCGAACGGCTCGAGCAGCCTCATCTCGTACTGCATCGAGAACTCGTGGTGCTGCTCGGGCGACACCTCGCTCATCTCCTGGGCCTCGGCGGAGCCCCACATGTCGCACAGGCGGACCCGGCGCGGGTCGTGGCCGGGCGGGGGCAGCTCGTCGGTCCAGCCGTTCCCGCCGGAGTTGTGGTAGGTGTTGTCGTTGTTCAGCTCGAGCAGGTTGAGGTCCACGTACTGCTGCACCAGCCGGCGGTGGCCCTCTTCGAGGAACGCCATCGCGTCGTGGAGCATCTGCGGCTCGGCGTACATGTCCATCAGCACCTGCTGGAGCCCGCGCCAGCCGGTGTAGAGGTTCATCAGGTGGAAAGAGATGTGCTGGATGCCGACGAGCCGGACGTTGAGGATGTCGCCGAACAGCTCCTCGTACTGCTCCACGGCCCGCGGGCCGGCGGCCTCGTCATAGGTGACCTCGGGGAAGTGGAGCTTCTTGAGGTCGGCGGGCTCGTTGATCACGGGGTCGAAGGCCCAGGCGCCGCGGGCGGCGGTGGAAGGCTTGTGCTGCGCGGCGAGCCCCCAGCCGGTGCTGCCGACGGCCTTGCCGACGAGCCATTCACCGACGACCACGTTGTCGGTCTGGAAGTGCTCGAAGGTGTACATGCGGCTGCGCAGGTCCCACTCGAGGCGGCGGGCGTGGTCTTCCTCGCAGGTGAGCATGTCGCCGGTGAGCAGCTCGGCCCAGGAGCCTTCGGGGAAGACGAGGATCAGCGGCCGGCCAGGGCGGAGGCGATTGTGGCGGCGCCACTCGCGGATGCGGGCTATCATCTCGGGCAGGTGGGCGATGTCGGCGACGCGGCGGGCGAGGTCGCGGAGGATGGCGCGATCGTGCGGGTTGACCATGCAGACGGCTCCGGGGTGGGCGGGGGCATGGTTCGGCGTGTGGCACGGCCATCCTGCCCGTGACTCCGGGCGGGGATCAGGGGCAGGATGCCCCTGCCACGCCGCGAACCAACCAGCCCCGGAGCCCCGCCGTGTCCCACCACCGCTGCCTCGTGCTGCTCCTCCTCCCGCTCGCCGCCCTCGCCGAAGACGCCTTCGTCGACGACGGCTCAGACCCCGGCGCCTGGAGCAAGCGGCCCGACTGGCTCGGCGCGCCCGCCGAGCGGCCCACCGTCGAGAGCCGGGACGGCGTCCTCACCTTCTCCGTTGACCAGCCGAACCACGGCATGAAGTGGACCCGCGACCTCGGGGTGGACGACGTCGACATGTTCCCCTGGCTCGTCGTCCGCTACCGCGCCACCGGAGTCGATGTCACCCATGTGGACTACGTCCTGTACGTGGGCGACTCGAAGAAGGGCCGGGAGGGGCTGCGCCTGCTCAGCGGCGAGCGGGTGAAGGTCGATGGGCAGTGGCACACGATGGCCTTCAACCTCAGCGATGAGGGCGCCGTGCCGCCGCTCCACACGCTCGCCGTGGGCTGCTACGCCGGGGCCGGCGGGCAGGCGAAGGTCGAGTTCAGCGGCATCGCCGTGACCGAGACCCCGCCCGCCGACGCCGAGGGGCTCCAGCCGGCCGGCCCGCCGGGACGCGACTTCGCGGTGCCGGTGGACGATCCCGCCGCCTGGTCCATTCAGCCCTCGTGGCTCGGCAACTACGGCGAGGACAGCCGGCTCGAGAAGACCGCCGCCGGCGTGCGTTTTGTGGTGCCCACACCCGGCACCGGCGCGAAGTGGTCGCGCGGGCTGGCCGAGCCGCTCGGCGGGGTGGGGTGGGTCTCGCTGCGCTATCGCGCCAACGGCTGCGCGGCCGGCGGCGACTACGCGCTCTACCTGGCCATCTCGCCCGGCGGGCAGGCGCTGGAGGAGCAGTTCGCCGTCACCCGCGACCAGATCGTCAGCGACGGCCGCTGGCAGGTGGCCATTGCCCGGGTCAGCGTGTCGGCCGTGCAGACCATCGCCGTGCAGGTGCAGGCCGCCGCACCGAACGCCAGCCTCGAGCTCAGCCGGCTGACCTTCCACGAGACCCGCCCGCCCGTGACGGCCGAGGACCTGCTCCCGCCCGACGACGGCTACCAGGGCCTGCAGCGGAGCGGTCAGCCGGTGGCGCTCCCGCCGGGCAACCTGGACGGCGCCGGGCTGGCGCGGTTGATGGGCGGCAGCGGCTGGACGGCCCGGGGCACCGTCACGGTCGGCGGCGTGCCGTTCGCCCTGCGCGAGGGAGCCGACCTGGTGCGAATGACCGCGGTCCGCGAGCTGGGCAGCATCGAGGTGCCGCTCCGGGGACGCGGAACCGAGCTGTACCTGTTGCTCGCCGCCAAGCTGCCGAGCCCGGACGAGCCCTCCTACGGCGGGCAGACGACGCGCACCGTGCGGCACGTGGACCGGTTCGTGGCGCGCGTGGAGTACGCCGTGCTGCTTGACCCCGGTCGCGAGCTGAAGCGGCTGGTGTTGCGCGACGGCATGCGCCGCGGCGCGTTCGGCCTCTTGGCGGCGACGCTGGGCGACAAGGCCACGCTGCCGGCGGAGCCCACGGCGCCGCTGGTGGTGCCGCCGCCGCGCAAGGCCGCCTCGGTTCGCACGGGAATCACCCAGGCCGCCGGGCACGTGGTCATCACCAGCGGCACGGTGAGGCTCGACCTGGACACCTCCAAGGGCTTGCGCCTGGCTGCGGCGCGCAACCTGACCTTCAACGGCGCCCCGCTCCAGGTGACGCCGGGGCCGCTGTTCCACCTGCAAGCCGGCGAGCGCCGTGTGTCGAGCGAGGAGTTCGCCACCATCGCCGTGCGGGTGACCGGTGATACGGCGGAGATCGAGCTGGGCCACGCCGGGTTCGACCCGCCGCTGGCGGTCACCGTAACCGCCGACCTGTCCGAACCGGGCGAGATCGGCCTGCGGGCCAAGCTGGCGGGCGGCGGGCTGACCCACACGGCCACGCACCTCTTCTTCCCCGAGCTGAACGGGGTAGCCTTCGGCAGCGCTCAGGACGCCTGGTACTTCATCCCGCGGCGCGGCGCGGTGATCAACCGGCTGCCGATCCGGCTTCGCGAAGCGTACTGCGGCGAGATGCCGATGCAGGTCATCGACGCCTTCGACCCGGGCCGCGGCGCCGGCCTCTACCTCATGACGCAGGACATGGATGCCGTGCCGCGCTATTACCTGGTGGAGAAGAACGCCACCGGCGTGCGGCTGGCCGTGGAATACCATCCCATCGCCGCGGGCGAGACGCCGCGCACGGTGCTGGGCTGCCATCAAGGCGACTGGCATGCGGCCCTGGACCGCTACCAGCGCTGGGCCGCGACGTGGTACAAGCCGGCGGCGCCGCGCAAGGACTGGTTCCGGCGGGTCTTTAGCTTCCGGCAGCAGTTCATCAACTTCGCCTTCCCGGCGCCGACCGGGTACTTCGACGGCGAGAGCAAGACCTTCCACTTCGCCGAGGCGCTGAAGAGGGACGAGGATGCCTTCGGCGGGGTGGACTACCTGCACCTCTTCGACTGGGGCTGGGACCCGGTACACGGCCGCTGCGGCGACTACGCGCCGTGGGACCACCTCGGCGGCGCGGACAACCTGCGCCGGGCGGTGGAGCAGACCCGGGCGGCCGGCACGCCGGTCGGGCTGTACATCGAGGGCTACCTGGTCGACCAGGAGTCCGAGCTGGGGAAGGCCAAGGGCAAAGACTGGGAGCTGCGCGATGCCGAGGGCAAGCCGTACCCTTACTTCGCGCCGTGCTTCAACATGTGCCCGGCGGCGAGCGCCTGGCAGGA
>JACPDV010000528.1 GCA_016183835.1 Armatimonadota bacterium | reverse complement strand
GATAGACGCCGGACTGCACCACACCGTCATGCAGCCGTACCTGGGTGCGCTCCGCTCCGAGTCCAGGAGCTGGGGCGCGCAGGTCTTCGCGGCCACCCACAACGATGAGTTCCTCACTCACTTGGTTGAGGCCTTTGCCGACGAGCCCGATGCTGTCGCTGCCTTCAGACTGGTCGTTAAGGAGGGCCGCCACCTCGTCACCCGGATACCCTATGAAGGTCTGAAGACAAGCAGGGAACTGGGCTGGGAGGTGCGGTGATGGCGTGGACGTCGATCACGGCACCGGCGCTGGTGCTGTGCGAAGGACAGGCAGACGCAGAGGTCGTGCGCGAACTGACCAAGGTGTACAGGCTCGCGGGCGTGACGCAGGTGGAGCACGTGGGCGGCCAGGGTGCCTTCGCGGAGGCGGTGGGTCCTGCCTTGCAGGCCACCGGCAGGGAGGATCTCCGCGCCCTGGGGATCGTCCGCGACGCCGAGACGGGCGCGGCAGGTAGTCTGCAGAGCGCCGTTCACGCCCTGCGCAAGCATGGTCTGCTGGCCGCAGATGAAGTGCTGGAGCCCGGCCGTGTCGCGCCTCGCCGTGACGACCGACCGGCGCTCGGTGTCCTGGTGCTCCCGGACGGCGAGGCGAGCGGGGCCGTGGAGAGCGTGGTCCTGGCGAGTATCTCGGAGTCAGAGCGGATGGGGTGTGTCCGCGCCTACATGGCGTGTCTGGCGGACCACGGTGTTGAGCTGGGAGAGACGGTGGAGCGCGACAAGCGAACGCTCGGCGTCTGGTTCTGGTCCTATCCCATCCGCAAGGGCAAGGCCGTGAACCTGCTCGATGCGCCGCGGCTCAACACCGATGGTGCGTACTGGAACTGGAGTCACTCTGCCTTCGGCAGCCTGCGCCAGTTCGTCAACGACCTCGCCGCAGCCGCCGCGTAGCCCAGCCGGCGCCGTGCCCACCCACCTCCCTGGGCCTCGCCACACCCGCAGACGCATTGCCGTCCATCGACGATGCTGGCACGTCTCCGAGCGGCCGAGGGCTCCGGGAACCATCGCCGCGACGGCCCGCTCAATGGTGCGAAGGGAGCCGTTCGCATGTACGCCCAAGACGGTGAGGTGCGGGGCACGGTGGCGCTCGTTTTGGGAGTTCTCAGCCTGGCGACCAGCGTCTTCCTCGCGATCCCGGCGGTGATCGTGGCGAACCGGACGATGGCCGCGTGCCCGTCGACCCATCCGCAGTACGGGTTGGCCAAGGCCGGTCGGATGCTGGGGATCTTCAGCCTGTGGCTGGCGGCGGCCGTCGTCGGGCTCGTCGCGCTGTGGATCGTCGGCCTGCCGGCGCTGCTCCGGCTGGCGCACGGGAGCGGCTAGGAACTCCGTTCGGTCGTGTGGTATCCAAGGGTGAGGAGGGCGAGCCATGTCCGAGCGGACGTCCGAATCGCGCGGCACGATCTCCCTGGTGCTGGGGCTGCTGAGCCTGTTCGGCGGCGGCTTGCTGGGCGGGGTGCCGGCGCCGTTCCTGGGGATCCCCGCGTGGATCCTGGCCAACCAGGTGCTGGCCGTCTACCCGCGGCAGCACCCGCAGTACGGGCCGGCCAAGGCCGGCAAGGTGATGGGCATCATCAGCCTCTTCCTGGCGTTCGGCTGGCTGGTGCTCGCGCTGCTGTTCTTCATGGGCATGGTGGGCCTGGGCGTGCTTGGCGCCGCCGCCGGGCGGATGTAAAGGTCTTGTAAGCAGCCTTGTCAGGACCCCGGTCGGGGCTATAATGGCGAGTCGCACGGCCGCACGGCGACCGGCCGGGAGGATTCGCAGATGCCGCTGTACGAGTTCAAGTGCCGCGACTGCGACCATGGCTGGGAAGACCGCATCGCTTGGAAGGCGCCGCTCCCCGAGTGCCCCGAGTGTGGCAGCCAGGAGACCCGCAAGGTCTACCATGCCACCGCTTTGGTCTTCAAGGGCAGCGGCTGGCACTGCACCGACTACGCCAGCAACGGCAGCAAGCCCGCCGCCAACGGCAAGACCCACGGCGAGTCGAGCGGCACTGAGTCCGGCACCAAGGACACGGGCAGCACCGCTTCGACACCCGCCACACCCGCCAAGACGGAGGGTCCGGCCAAGAGCGACCCGTGACCGTGGAGCAGTTCGTCGCCGCCCGCCGCGATGGCTGGCGCCGGCTGGCTGCTCTCTGTGATCTCCTGGCCGACCGCCGCCATCCGCCCGATCCCGCCGCCACCGCCGAGTTCGGCGACCTCTACCGCCGCGCCGCCGGCGACCTCGCCTACGCCCGCGCCCACCTCGGCAAGCTCGAGCTGACCGCCTGGCTCAACCGCCTCGTCGCCCGCGCCCACGGGCTGCTCTACGTCCGCCGCCGGCGCGGCGCCGCCGGGCTGGCCGCGTTCTTCCGCGACTACCCCCGCCGCTGGCGCGCCGCCGCGCCGTTCCTCCTCACCGCCGCGGCCCTGCTCCTCGGCGCGATGCTGCTGGCGTACGCGTTGGTGCGGCATGAGCCCGGGCTGGCGCTCCTCTTCGTCCCGGCCGAGGTGGTGGAATCCGTGGCCGTGATGCCCGACGCCGCGGGCAACGTGCCGGCCGGCGCGTTTGTGGCGCTGTCCACCTTCATCTTCACCAACAACCTCACCGCCGGGCTGCTGGCCTTCGCCACCGGGCTGTTCGCCGGGCTCGGAACCGTCGCGGCGCTGCTCAAGAACGGGCTGCTGGTGGGCGCGCTCGCGGGTCTGGCGCACAACACTTCGCCCCAGGCGCTGCTGGCCTTCCTGGCGCTGGTCCTGCCTCACGGGGTGATCGAGCTGGCGGCGCTGAGCACCTGCGCGGCGGCCGGGCTGAAGCTGGGCCATGCGTTGGTGGCGGGCGGTCGGGTCACCCGCCCGGCCGCGCTCCGGCGGGCCGGCGCTGAGGCCATGACGCTGCTCCTCGGCTGCCTGCCCTGGTTCGCGGTAGCGGCGCTGATCGAGGGCTGCTTCACCCCGCTCGACCTGCCGGCGGTGGCCAAGCTGCTGTGCGCGGTGTTGACGGCGAGCGCCCTGATCTGGTACCTCCGATCGTCGCCCGAGCCGGCCGCCTGAGTCGCCTGCGCTCGGGCACCGGAGTCTCGGGCATGACCTGGTTTCTGCTGCCACTCCTGATCGCCGCCGCCGGCGCCGACGAAGTACCCGTCCAGAACCCCGGCTTCGAAGGCGGAGCCAAGGGCTGGTCGCTGCCGCGCACCTACGCCGTGGACGAAGCGATGGCGCACACCGGCAAGGCCAGCCTGCGGGTGGAGAACACCGATCCGGGGCTCTACCTGCTCGCCGGCCAGGCGGTGCCCCTCGTCGCCGGCCGGCGCTACGAGTTCTCGGTGTGGGTCAAGACAGAGGGCGTCAAGGGCGACGAGAGCGGCGCCACCATGTGCATCGAGTGGAGCGGCGCCAAGGGCTGGCTCGGCGGCGCCTACCCCGGCGGGCCGAAGGGCACCGCGGACTGGACGCTGGTCAAGTCGATCACCGCGCCCATTCCGCCCGAAGCCACCTCTGTCAGCGCCACGCTGTATCTGCGCAAGGGCATGACCGGCAAGGCGTGGTTCGACGACGTGCGGATCGTCGAGTACCTGCCGCGGCCGCTGACGGTGACACGGCGGCTGCCGGTGTACCGCGGCCGCGCCAGCGCCGGCGATCGCGAGGCGAAGCTGGTGGTGGAGGCCCACGTCGCCGAACGGCAGCGCGGCGGGATCGCCCTGGCCGACCTGGACCTGGCGCTGGCCCTCGAGCGGGCGGCCGACGGGCTCGGTGTGCGCGCGGCCCGGACGGTGCCGGCGGCGGCACGGACGGTGCTCGAGACCCGCATCGGCGACCTGCCGGCCGGGCAGTACCGCGCCCGGATCGCGCTGCTCCGCCGCGGCGACCCGGCGCCCATCGCCGTGGAGCCGGTCGACTTCGAGGTGGTGCCGGCCGGTGCACCGGAGCCGAAGGTGTGGATCGACGACCGCGGGCGCGCCATCGTGGACGGCGGGCCGTTCTTCCCGCTGGGCTGGTACGACGGCCGCAGCGCGCCCGACGACCTGCGCCGCATGGCCGCCGCCGGGTACAACACGGTGATGCCCTACGGCATCAACAGCGAAGGCGACATGGCGGGCACCGCCACCTACCTCGACGCCGCGCAGCAGGCCGGAATCCGGGTGATCTACAGCGTCAAGGACTTCTACGACGGGATCGAGTACCGCCCCAAGCGGGTCGGCGAGTGGACCGACGTCGAGGCGATGACCCGCGGCGTGGTGGCGAAGTACCGCGACCACCCGGCGCTGCTCGCCTGGTACTGCAACGACGAGCTGCCGAGCAGCATGTACGACGTGCTGTCCGAGCGCTACCGGCAGGTGCGCGACGGCGATCCCGACCATCCCTGCTGGGTGGTGCTCTACCAGTCGACCGAGCTGCTGGACTACGCAGGCACCTACGACGTGCTGGGCACCGACCCGTACCCCATCCCCGCGGCGCCGCTGTCGACGGTGGCGCGCTACGCGCGCCTGACCCGCGCCGCGGTGGGCGACGGGGCGTTCTGGATGGTGCCCCAGGCGATGGACTGGGCCTGCTACCGCAAGGACCCCGAGGAGAAGGCCAAGAGCCGCGCGCCGACCCTGGCCGAGATGCGGAACATGACCTACCAATGCCTGGCCAACGGCGCCAAGGGGCTGATCTACTACAGCTACTTCGACCTCAAGCGCGACCCGCTCGGCTTCGAGCCGCGATGGGCCGACATGACCGTGATCGCCGGAGAGGTCAACCGGCTGGCGCCGTACGTGCTGGCCGACGACGCGACTGCCGAGCTGGGGCTGGGCGGGATGGCGGGTGACACCCTTGTCGCCGCCGCCTGGCGCAAGGGCGCTGGGCGGCTCGTAGTGGCGGCCAACGCCGATCGGGAAAAGGCCGGCACGATCGCCTGGAACCTGCCGGCCGGCGCGCGCACCGAGATCGTGTGCGGTGAGGCGTCTGTGGCTCCAGAGGGGATTACGCTGGCGCCGGCACAGTCGGTGGCCGTGAAGGTCACGATGCCGTGAAAGGGTGGGCGGGATGATCGCGATCGCGTGGCCTTTCGAGGGTCAGGTGCTCAATCGCCGGCAGGGCGAACCGGTCGAGGACGGGCTGAGGGTGACCGTGCGCGGCAGCCTGCGCTGTACGGCTGCGGTGCAGGTCAACGGCGAGCCGGCGGGCACGGTGGTGGGCGGGTTCGAGGTGCCGGTGACGCTCCGGCCGGGGCCGAACCGGCTGGTGGCGGCGGCCGACGGCGCACTGGGCCGCGGCGAGCATGCGGTGAACGTGTGGTACGACCCGCACGGCCGCAAGCGGTACCGTTTCTCCGTGGACGACAACAGCTTCTGGTGCCGCGAGCTGGGCCGCCACCCGGGGCAGTACCCGTCGCTCTTCGACTGCTTCTACTTCCGGCTGTGGCGCGATCTGCACGAGCGCTACGGGCTGAAGGTGGTGCTCAACGTCTACTGGCGCACCGAGGACGGGTTCACGCTGGCCGACCTCCCCGCGACCTGGCGGGGCGAGTTCGAGGCCGCCGCCGACTGGCTGAAGCTGGCCTGGCACGCCCGTGCGAACCTGCCGAACCGGCCCTACGAATACGCGGGCTACGCCGAGGTGGCGCACGACCACGACGTGGTGGCCGAGCAGATCCGCCGCTTCGCCGGCGAGGCGACGTTGTCGCTGCCGACCGTGGTGCACTGGGCGGAGACCACGGCCGAGGGCACCCGCGCCCTGCTCGACCGCGGTGTCAAGAACCTGTCAGGGATCTTCCACCGCGGCAACGGCCGGCAGACCGGCTGCTACCACCTCCGCGACGAGCGGGCGGACCTGGCCGCGCAGGCGGCGCAGTGGATCGACGCGAGCACCGGGCTGGCTTTCTCGCAGGTGGACGTGATCGCCAACAACACGCCGCTGGAGGCGGTGGAGCCGCTCCTCGACCGGCTCGCCGGCGACCCGCGCCACGGCGAGATCATGGACTGCTTCACCCACGAGCAGTACTTCTGGCCGTTCTACGCGCGCGACGTGCCGGACCACGGGGCGAGGGTGGAGGCGATCGTGCGCTGGTGCACGGAGCACGGCTACGAGCCGTGCTGGTTCCACGACGGCTTCCTGGGCGGGCCGGAGATCCGGTGAGGCGGCCATCTTGACGGAAGCTTGACATCACGGCCGCGCAGCTTGACTTATTCTAGAGGCTCCCGGCGCGGCATCGCCCAGGACCTGGGTGCCGTCCGCGGGCGGGCGCGGAGGCGTTGATGCAGAGCCCCGTGCGGGAGACTACCACCGTGCTGCGGCAGGTCGTGGCGGCCGACGAACAGCCCTGGTGGCGGCGGTGGGTGATCGGCGCCGCGCTGGCCACCGAAGAAGCGCCGCACCAGACCATCGGCAAGGCCGTCGGGCTGGCCGTCTTCGCCAGCGACGCGCTCTCCTCCACGGCCTACGCCACCCAGGAGATCCTGGTCGTCCTGGCGGCGGCCGGCGCGGCGGCCTTCGGCCTCTCCATCCCCGTCTCGATCGCCATCGTCTCGCTGCTGGCGATCGTCACCTTCTCCTACCAGCAGACCATCCACGCCTACCCGGGCGGCGGCGGCGCCTACATCGTGGCCCGCGACAATCTCGGCGAGCTCGCCGCGCAGACCGCCGGCGCCGCGCTCCTCACCGACTACGTGCTCACCGTCAGTGTGTCCGTGTCCTCCGGCGTCGAGCAGATCGCCTCCGCCTTCCCCGCCCTGGACGAGGCCAAAGTGCTCCTGGCGGTGTTGCTGGTGGTGTTCATCATGTTGGTGAACCTGCGCGGGGTGAAGGAGTCCGGCGCAGCGTTCGCACTGCCCACCTACTTCTTCGTGGTCATGATGTACTGCACCGTGGGGCTGGGACTGCTTCAGCACCTTACCGGCGGTCTCGGCAAGGTGATCGCCCCGCCCACCATGGAGCACGTCGGCGAGCTGCGCGCGGTGGGCATGTTCCTGATCCTCCACGCCTTCGCCAACGGCACCACGGCTCTGACCGGGATCGAGGCCATCTCGAACGGCATCACGGCCTTTCGCGAGCCGCGCAGCCGCAACGCGGCGATCACGCTGATCTGGATGGCCTGCATCCTCAGCTCGCTGTTCCTCTGCATCACCTTCCTGGCGCACCACATCGGCGCCGTGCCGTCCGACAGGGAGACGGTGATCTCGCAGTTGGCGCGCACCATCTACGGCGGGCGCAACGCGCTCTACCTGATGACCATCGGCGCCACCACGGTGATCCTGGTGATGGCCGCCAACACCAGCTTCGCCGATTTCCCGCGGTTGGGCGCCTTGCAGGCGGCCGACGGGTTCCTTCCGCGCCAGCTCGCGCAGCGCGGCAGCCGGCTGGTGTTCTCGCGCGGAATCGTCACCCTGGCCGTGCTGGCCTGCCTGCTCATCGTCGCGTTCCGCGCCAGGGTCACCGCACTCATCCCGCTCTATGCCATAGGCGTGTTCCTGTCCTTCACCCTCAGCCAGGCCGGCATGGCCCGGCGGTGGTGGAAGAGCCACCTCCTCCAGCCCGGCGAAGAGGTCACCGAGCCCGGGTCCGTGCTGCGGTTCGACCCGCGCTGGCGGGTCAAAATGGTCGTCAACGCCTTCGGCAGCGTGGCGACCTTCATCGTCATGGTCGTCTTTGCCGCCACCAAGTTCGCCGAGGGCGCGTGGGTGGTGCTGGTGCTCATCCCGCTGCTGGTGGCCGTGTTCCTGAGCATCCACCGGCACTACCGGGCGCTGGCGCAGCAGCTCTCCGTCAGTCGCTTCGCCTCGCCGCCGCGGCTCAAGCGGCATCGCGTCATCATGCCGGTGTCCAACGTGCACAGCGGCACCCTGCAGGCCCTGCAGTACGCCACCACCCTGAGCCACGACGTGACCGCCGTGCACGTCTCGTTCGACCCGGCCGAGGCCGAGGAGCTGCGCCGCAAGTGGGGCACGCACGGGCAGGGGGTGAGGCTGGTGATCCTCCACTCGCCCTATCGCTCGCTGCTCAAGCCGCTGGTGCAGTACATCGAGGCCCAGACGGCGAACCGGCAGCCGGACGAAGTCATGACGGTGATCGTGCCGCAGTTCGTGCCGTCCCGCTGGTGGCAGAACTTCCTTCACATGCAGACCGCCACCTGGCTGCGGATGATGCTGCTCTCCCGGCCGGGGGTCTACGTCACGGACGTGCCCTACCACGTCGTCTGACCGTGGCGGCGTTGACGAAATCCTGACATCGCCCCGTCCCGGCTTGGCGCTTCCTTGATAGCCCCGCGCCGACACTGCACCCTCAAAGCGTGCCGTTGCGGCCGCGCGGGACGAACATGGAGCAGCCGGTTCACGAAGGGGTTGCCGTCCTCCGCCAGGTGGTGGCGCCCGAGCCGCAGCCGTGGTGGCGGCGCTGGCTGGTGGGCGCCGCGCTGGCCACCGAAGAGGCCCCGCACCAGACCATCGGCAAGGCCATCGGCCTGGCCGTGTTCGCCAGCGACGCGCTCTCCTCCACGGCCTACGCCACCCAGGAGATCCTCGTCGTCCTGGCGGCCGCCGGCGCGGTGGCCTTCGGCCTCTCGATCCCCGTCTCCATCGCGCGGAGGGATGGGCCTTCTACTGCGAGGAGGCGATTCGCCGCGACGGCTTCCCGACGTCGCCGGAGGAGGCCTACATCGTCGCGCGCGACAACCTCGGTGAGCTCGCCGCCCAGACCGCCGGCGCCGCGCTGCTCACCGACTATGTGCTCACCGTCAGCGTCTCGGTCGCGTCGGGCGTGGCCCAGCTCGCGTCCGCCTTCCCCGCCCTCAACGAGTGGAAGGTGGTCCTGGCCGTGGCGATGGTGCTGTTCATCATGATGGTCAACCTGCGCGGCGTGAAAGAGTCCGGCGCCGCGTTCGCTCTGCCCACCTACTTCTTCGTCGTCATGCTCTACCTGACGGTCGGCCTGGGGCTGTTCAAGAGCTTCACCGGCGGGCTGGGGCAGGTGGTCGACCCGCCGGCGATGGAGCACTTCGGGGCGCTGCGCGCGGTCGGCGTGTTCCTCCTGCTCCACGCGTTCGCCAACGGCACCACGGCGCTGACCGGCATCGAGGCCATCTCGAACGGGATCACCGCGTTCCGGGAGCCGCGCAGCCGCAACGCGGGGACCACGCTGATCTGGATGGCCAGCATCCTCAGCTCGCTGTTCCTCTGCATCACGTTCCTGGCGCACCGGATCGGCGCCATGCCGTCGGAGTCGGAGACGGTGATCTCGCAGTTGGCGCGCACGGTCTACTCCGGCCGCAACGCGTTCTACCTGATGACCATCGGCGCCACCACGGTGATCCTGGTGATGGCCGCCAACACCAGCTTCGCCGACTTCCCGCGCCTCAGCGCCCTCCACGCCGGCGACGGGTTCCTGCCCCGCCAGCTCACGCTGCGCGGCAGCCGCCTGGTCTACTCGCGCGGCATCGTCACCCTGGCGGTGCTCTCGTCGGCGCTGATCATCGCCTTCCATGCCAGTGTCACCGCGCTGATCCCGCTCTACTGCATCGGCGTCTTCCTCTCGTTCACCCTCTCCCAGGCGGGGATGGCCAGGCGCTGGTGGAAGTGCCACTTCCTCAAGCCCGGGGAGGAGCTGGCCGAGCCCGGCTCGGTGCTGCACCACGACCCGCGCTGGCGGACCAAGCTGATCTTCAACGGCTTCGGCAGCGTCTGCACCTGCATCGTGATGGTCGTCTTCGCCGCCACCAAGTTCATGGAGGGCGCCTGGGTAGTGCTGGTGCTGGTGCCGATCCTCGTGTTCGTCTTCTTCCGCATCCACCACCACTACAAGGACCTGGCGCGGCAGCTCTCCACCACCGGCTTCGCCAGCCCGCCGCCGCTCAAGCGCCACCGGGTGATCATGCCGCTCTCGAGCGTCCACAGCGGCACGCTCCAGGCGCTGCGGTATGCCACTTCGCTGAGCTGTGACGTGACCGCGGTGCACGTCTCGTTCGACCCGGCCGAGGCAGAGGCGCTGCGGCGCAAGTGGGGGATGCACGGGCAGGGCGTGCGGCTCGTGATCCTGCACTCGCCCTACCGCTCGCTGCTCAAGCCGCTGGTGCAGTACATCGAGCGCATCGCCGCCAGCCTGAAGCCCGACGAGATCCTGACGGTGATCGTGCCGCAGTTCCTGCCGCCCCGCTGGTGGCAGAACGTCCTGCACATGCAGACTGCCACCTGGCTGCGGATGATGCTCCGCGGGAAACCCGACGTGTTCATCACGGACGTGCCGTACAAAGTGTACTGAGCCGGCTGGTGCCGGCCGGCGGACGCCCCGTGCCGCCCTCCAGCGCCGCCGTGCCGTCGAGCATGGCGCCCGGCCGCAAGGTGATCGAGCCGGCCGCGGCGATGCTCCCCCTGACGAGGCACCCGCTCTCGAGGACAGCCGAGCCGCCCACCAGCCAGTGGACGTTCGCCGCCTGCGCCCCGCCGCGCAGGACCACCCGGCAGCCGGCGCCCACCGTGAGCCTGGAGGCGGTCCGGAAGACGAACGCGGCCCGCGGGTCGCCGCGGGCGTCGAGGATCAGATCGCCGGCGGAGATGGACAACGAGAGCGCCGACTGGAAGACGCCCGGCGTGAGGGTCTGCCCGCCCAGGTCGCCCGCCACGGCGACGGGAGTGCGGCTTCCGGCCTCTGCGGCGCTGTGCTCCGGGCGCGAGGTGGCGTCCGCGCTCGAGCCCGTGTCCCACTCCTTGTTGGTGTCCGCTGCCAACTCGTCACGCCGCAGGTAGCCGTGGCGCACGGCGTAGCCGGCGAGCTTGTGGCGCATCTGCTCGCGCGCGCGTGACAGCCGCGATCGCACCGTCCCGATCGGCACGTTCAGGTGCCGGGCAATCTCAGGGTAGCTGAGATCGTGGACGTCGGCGAGTTCCATCACCTTGCGGAAGTCCGGCGAGAGACCGGCCAGCGCGGCACCGACCTCGTCGTCGGGCACGTTGCCCAGGACCACCTGCTCGGGCTCGCCGCGGGGGTCGCAGACCGCATCCGCCCCGTGGGCTCTGTTGCGCTCGGCGAGGTCGTCCCACGACATCACCTCGGTGCCGCGGCGCTTGCGGTACTCGTTGATGTGCACATTGCGCAGGATGTGGAGGACCCAGCCCTGGAAGTTGGTGCCGGCCTGGAACGTGTTGAAGCCCCGGTAGGCGCGGACCAGGGCTTCCTGGACCAGATCCGCCGCATCGTGGGGGTTGCCCGTCAGGCCCCGGGCGGCGGCCTCCAACTGCGGGCGGCAGCCTGCGCACAGCGCCTCGAAGCCGCTCGCACTCGCATCCGGCGCAGGCGGCGCGGCGGCGGGCCGCTCCCGGCCGAGCCGGGCCGCGGCGCGGCGCGGATGAGGAGCCCTGGATGGCCATGGCTCACTGATGGTCGCGATCATCGAACTCCCCCGTAGGCCGGGCGGCGGCGGCGCCCGCACCAAGCTGGCCCGCTATAGGTATTCTGCCCATCCGGAGGGGGCGGTCCATCGGGGGAACCCGCATATCAGCGCGGAGAAGTGCGTAGACAGGGCCGGGCGATCCCCGCGTGCGATCGCCGGCTAATGCGACGGCCGGCGGATCACGCCTCGGTGGTGAACCGGTAGCCCACCCGCGGCTCGGTGCGGAGGTAGCGCGGGCGGGCGGGATCCGGCTCGATCTTGCTCCGTAGATTCGAGATGTGGACCCGCAGGGTGTGCGTGTCCTCGGCCCACTCGTCGCTCCACACCTTGGTCAGGAGTTGCCGGTGGGTGATCACGCGGTCGGCGTTGAGCGCCAGGTACCGGAGCAGGTCGAACTCGATGGGCGTGAGGTGCAGCTCCTCGGTGCCGCGGTGCAGCCGCCGCCGGCCGAAGTCGAGGGTCAGCTCGCCCACTTGCATGACGGTCGGCTCGGCCGCGCGGCCGGTCTCCGCGCGGCGGGTCACCGCGCGCATCCGGGCCTGCAGCTCCTCGAGGCTGAAGGGCTTGGTGAGGTAGTCATCGGCGCCGAGGTCGAGCGCCTGGATCTTGCTCTGCTCGGTGTCGCGCACCGAG
>JACPDV010000507.1 GCA_016183835.1 Armatimonadota bacterium | reverse complement strand
GGATCGGCATCGACATCACTGCGCTGGCGACCTCCACCATCCGAAAGCGCCTCTGCGAGAGCTTCCCCGACGCCTTCGCCTCGCCCGCGGCCATCCCCGTCCACGGCTTTCCGGCCGATCTCGCCGGCGCCCGCCAGCTCGCCGACGACGACCGCCACAACTTCCAGAACTGGGTCCTTTCGCTTATCCCCACTGCGCGGCCGAAGGGTGGCACGCCGAGGAAGGGCGCCGACCAGGGCATCGACGGAGTCTGGCTTTGGCAGGACGCGCAGAACGTCACGCAGCGCGGCATCATCTCGGTGAAGTCCGGGCACGTGAACGCCGGCCAGGTGCGCGACCTGCTCGGCGCCATGGCTAACGAAGGCGCCGCGATGGGGCTCTTCGTCACGCTGGAGGCGCCCACGCAGCCGATGCACGACGCCGCCGCGCAGGCGGGGTTCTACGAGTTGGCGGGCACGCCGGCGCGGTTCCGCCGGGTGCAGATCGTCGCCGCTGACGAGTTGCTGCGCGGCGAGTTGCCGAAGCTGCCACTGGCGTTCCGCATCGAGGCCTACAAGGCGGCGCAGCCAATCGACGATGGTGGACAGGGGATGCTTGACTACGGCGAATGAGCCGGCTGGCAACCTGGTTCACCACGGCTCGCGGGTCCCCCGCTGCGCCACGCCCGGATCGAGCTCGTTGCGCACCAGCGCCCCGTGCATCCAGTGCTCGTCGGTCTGCACATGCCCGGCGCGGACGAACTTGGCGATGCTCTGGTCGAACCCCGCTTGGTCGTAGGTGAATCCATCGACCACCCGCGCCACGTACCCCTCCGGCTCACTGGACCACGGCGTCGGCGCCCGCCGGTAGCAGCCTCGCACCGCCGCCTCGTCCCACGGCCCACGATAGAGGACAGGCACGTGGGGCAGCTCGAGGAGCGCCGCGTACGTCAACGTCGCCTCCCACGGCAGCACGGTGTCGCCCTCGACAGCGGCGAAGACGAAGAACAGCGCGGGCAGCCGGTACGCGATCGAGTGCCGGGCATACAGGTCCTCGCCGACGATGCGCAGGTCGGGAGGGATGAGGTGAGCGACGCGACCGTGGAGGGCGCGCACGTGCGACCTGGCGGCGCGCAACGTGGGCGTGCGATCGCTGTCGCCGGGCGAGCGGGCGTGGGTGAAGTCGCGGGCGAGGGTGCGGTTCTCGCCATCGAGCTTCTCGGTGACCACTACCTCGCTGCCCGCGAAGATGGATGGGTCAGACAGCAGCAGGTCGCCCTCGGTCACGCCTTCGCTCCAGGGCAGGTGGCGGATGCGCGGGAACTTGCGGGGCGTCAGGGGCATCGGCGCCGCTCCTCGTGGTGTGCTGCACCGCGTGCGGCTGACGGCAGCACCGATGAGTGTACTGCACCGACCGGACGGTCTACCGCCAATCGCCCACCAGCTCGAACGCCGCCCAGTAGAACGGGCGCGCCCATTCGGGGTGGTCCTTGTCGTGCAGCAGGACAAGCTGCGCCTGGCGCAGCGCCTCGTCCTTCGGCTTGCCCGCCTGAAGCTGGCGGTAGAACTCGGTCATCAACTTGGTCGTGCTTTCGTCCGGCACGCTCCACAGCGAGACCACCACGCTCGGGGTGCCGGCGTAGATGAAGGCGCGCGTCAGACCCACCACGCCCTCGAACCGGGTCTGCTCGCCGAGGCCGGTCTCGCAGGCTGAGAGGACTACCAGGTCGGCCTTCAGCCGAACGTGCTCCAGGATCTCGTAGGCGCGCAGGAGCCCGTCGTTGTCCTGGTCAGCGGTAAGCGCCAAGGCGGAGCCGAACGGGTCGACGTTGTCGAGCAGCCCGTGACAGGCAAAGTGGAGGATCCGGCTGGTACCGGTGGCGGTCCGCGCGGCGGTCTCGGTGGCGTCCTTGTCCAGCCGGCTGACGGCTCCCGCGCCGAGCAGGCTGGCGATCCCCTCCACTTCCGTGCGGGTGCCCGGCAGGCGGCCCAGGCCGCCGCCGCGCCGGACGTAGGAGTCGTCGCCGCGCTGCGCTGTCTGCCCCGGACCGTAGAGCGGGTCGCCGAAGCCCAGCCACGGCTTGCGGTCCGCGGCGTCGTTGCGCGCCTTCCGCGCCTCGACGTAGACGCCCATGCTGACGATCGTGTGGCTCGACCTGTCCTCCATGAGGTAGTGCTCGGCTGCGCCTGGCTGGCGGGTCGCCAGGGTCGCGAAGGGCAGCGTGTGGAGGACATCGTCGGGACAGATGAGGAGCCGCTGGGAGGCGTTGATGTCGGCCTTCGCGGGGCGCAGCAACAGGTCGTACAGCGCCTGACCGGTGCCGGCCGGGGGCTCCGCCGATGCCGGCGCCGGGTCCTCACCGCGAAGGCGGTTGCCGGCCGCGCGGGTGCGGTGCGCCGTCACCTTCTGCCGTAGCTCGTCGGCTTCGAGCGGGATGCGGTGCAGCTTGCAGCTCGCCCGGCTGATGGCGAAGAGGAACGTCTCCTGAGCGTGCACCACGTAGGTCAGCAGGAGTGTGCCGGGGTCCAGAGTCGCCTGGACGGCCTTCAGGTCGAGCGGCTCCGGGTAGGCCAGGGCGGCATACTTCGGGCTCGCCCGGTGCAGTTCCGCGGCGAACTCCCGCTGCTCGACGGCGAGGCGCGCGATCTCGGCACGCAGCGGCTCGATCCGCGCATCATCGGCGCCGGGCTGGCAACGGCCGAGCGAAGTGTAGGCGATACGGCGCTGGTTATCGAGGTCGTCCCGCCGGCGTAGCAGCTCCGGGGGCGCGTCGGACAGGTCCGTGCCGCGCTCAGCCAGCGCCTCGACCAGCCCTCGCCCGCGAAAGCGCTCGGTGGCGCCGTAGGCGCCGGGCACGTCGCCTAGCGCGAGGCAAGCCTCGAAGAGGCCGTTGCTCTTCTCCTCGTGCTGCTCGTTGAGCAGCGAGCGGCCGTTGGCCGAACCGATCTGGCGCCGCTGCCCCTCCAGGATGCGCACGGACCGTTCGAAGAGCCTCCGCGCGTCGGCGGGGCGCTTGTCTTCCAAGGCCACGTAGCCCAGGTTGTTGAGGCTGAGGGCGAGGTCGAGCGAGCCGGGCGCCAGGCGCTCCTTGATGGCCAGGGCACGCCGATGGTAGCTCTCGGCGGCAGCGATCTCGCCGCGGCCGTGCGCGACCCTGCCCAGATTGCCGAGGCTGCTGGCCACGTCCAGGGAGCCGGGGGACAGCCGGTCCTGAATCGCCAGGGCGCGCTGGTGGTAGCCTTCGGCGGCGGCCCAGTCGCCGCGGTTGCAGGCGATCACTCCCAGATTGTTAAGCGTCGAGGTGACCTCCAGGGAGTCGGGGGCGAGGCGGTCTTTGATCGCCAGCGCGCGCCGGTAGAGGTCTTCGGCGGCGGCCAGATCGCCACGGTTGCGGGCCAGCAAGCCCAGGTTGTGGAGACTGGCGGCGAGGTCGAGGGATCCGGGGGCGAGGCGCTCGCGGATGGCCAACGCGTGGCGGTGATCGAGCTCGGCGGCGTCCAGGTCGCCACGGCCGAGCGCGACGGCGCCCAGGTTGTTGAGCGAGCTGGCCACCGCGAGCGATTCGGGCGCCAGGCGCTCGCGGATGGCCAAGGCGTGCCGGTGGAAGTCCTCGGCGGCGGTTGCATCGCCTTGGCAGGCGGCGGCGACTCCGAGGTTGTCCAACGTCGTGGCCATGCCGAGGGATTCGGGTGCGACGCGGCTCTCGATGGCCAGGGCGCGC
>JACPDV010000506.1 GCA_016183835.1 Armatimonadota bacterium | reverse complement strand
TGAGGGTCGTCCGCAACGACGCTTGGGCGCTTCCGGTGCATCCGGCAGACCCTCACCCCAACCCTCTCCCGGGGGGAGAGGGGGCCGGATGGCGGGCGTGCCGGCCCTGGCGTTGTGGGCCTGCGTCGCCTTGACGGCTATGGCCTCCGGCGCGATCCTCCCCGCCGGCCCGCAGGCGGTCGCCTTCCCGGTCCGCGAGGCGCGCTTCGTCCGCTTCGTGATCCACGCCTCCCACCAGTCCGAGCCCTGCCTCGACGAGCTGGAGGTCTACGGGCCGGACTCCCCGGCCAACCTGGCCCTCGCCTCGTCCGGCGCCAAGCCGTCCGCCTCGTCGCTCCTGCAGTGCTACGCCATTCACCAGATCCCGCACCTCAACGACGGGCTGTACGGCAACCCGCAGAGCTGGATCGCCGGCGCGGCCGTGGGCTGGGCGCAGATCGAGCTGCCGCGGGCGGCGCAGATCAGCCGCGTAGTCTTCTCCCGCGACCGCGAAGCGCACTACCAGGACCGCGTGCCCACCGCCTTCGAGGTGCAGCTCTCGCTCGACGGCGAGCGCTGGGAGACCGTGGCGAAGGTGGACGGACCGGAGCCCGAGCAGCCGAAGCTCGACCTGCCGGACGTGTATCAGCGGGCCGCCACCTGGCAGGAAACGCTCCGCCAGGCGGGCGACCGGCTCCTCTCCGCGGCGGACGAGCTGACCCGGCAGGACGACGCCCGGCTCCGCGACTCGCTGGGCGATTCCTGGGCCTGGTTCACCAGGGAGGTGCGCGACGCCGCCTGGTGGGACGCCGACACCGTGCTCTGGGTCCAGGGCCGCCGGATCCTCAAGGACCGCCGCAGCGTGCTCCTGGCCGAGGCGATGACGGGCTTGCGCGAGCGGCTCCAGCTTGACTTCACCGCACCCGGCGACCTGCGCAGCATGGCCTGGGAGCAGCGTGACCGGATCTGGGATGGCGCCTGGCAGCCGGGCGACCTCGCCGCGCTGGCGCAGCGCTACGCGGCGGTCATCAGCTCGGCCCGGCAGCCCGCCGCGCTGCTCCTGGCCCGGTCCGCGAAGGACGCCGACGGGCTGTCCGGCGTGCGCGAGCTGTACCTGCTCGACCAGCGCTGCCGCGAGGCGCTGGCGGAGCTGCCGTGGCGCTTCAACCCGCCGGCCATGCGCCGCGCCATCGGTGACCTCGCCGCGCGCTGCCCGGACCGCTACCCGCACGGCGACGCCTACCTGGCGCAGGTGGACGCCTACGAGCGGCGGCTGCCGGAGCTGCGCACGGCGCTGGCCGGCGGGAGCGGCGCGGCGGCCCGGCGCGCGCTGGCGCTCCACGACGAGATCTTCGCCTTCCAGCGCCGTGCGCTCGTGGAAGAGAACCCGGTCATCGACTTCGACCGCGTGCTCCTGATCCGCCACCGCTCGCCCGGCACGCCGCCGGGCGTGGACCCGGGCACCTGGTCCAACGGCCTGCGCTTCGGCCTGCCGTTCAACTGGGAGAGTGATTTCAGCTTCGCCGGCAAGGCGCCCTGGTGGGAGGACCGGATCGAGACCGTCTCGCTGCGCGACCCGAGTGCGGCGCCTCAGACCGTCTGGCAGCCCGAGCCCGGCACCTTTCTCCAGCACCTCGACCTGAACTGGGACGCCGACCGGGTGCTCTTCGCCATGGTCGGCGGCAACGGCCGCTGGCAGGTGTTCGAGGTGGGGGCGGACGGGCAGGGCTTCCGTCAGGTCTCTCCGGGCACTGAGCCGGACGTGGACAACGGCGACCCGTGCTACCTGCCCGACGGGCGGATCGTGTTCAACTCCAACCGCTGCTTCAGCGGAGTGCCGTGCATCAACGGCTCGAGCTACATCACCAACCTCTGCCTGATGAACCCGGACGGCTCGGGCCAGCGGATGCTCACCTTCGACCAGGAGAACAACTGGCATCCGGTGGTGCTCAACAACGGCCGCGTGCTCTACACCCGCTACGAGTATGCCGACGTGAGCCACCAGTTCCCCGGCCTGCTGTTCCACATGAACCCCGACGGCACCGAGCAGATGGAGTTCTACGGGAGCAACAGCTACTGGCCGAACCGGATCTACTTCCCGCGGCCGGTGCCCGGCCGGCCGACGGAGGTGGTCGGCGTGGTCTGCGGCCACCACGGGCCCAACCGCAACGGCCGGCTGGTGCTCTTCGACCCCGCGCGCGGGCGCACCGAGGCCGACGGCGTGGTGCAGACCATCCCCGGCTGGGGGCAGAAGGTGGAGCCCATCACGCAGGACGAGCTGTACGGCGGCGTGTGGCCCAAGTTCCTCCATCCTTACCCGCTGAGCGACCGGTACTTCCTCGCCGCCGGGCGGCCGAATCCGGAGGCGGGCTTTGGGCTGTGGCTGGTGGACGTGTTCGACAATCTGGTGCTCCTTCGCGACGAGCCGGGGTTCAGCCTTTGCGAGCCCATCCCGCTCCGCCCGCGCGCCCGGCCGCCGGCCATCCCCGACAAAGTGCGGCTCGAGCGCAACGACGCCACCGTCTACCTGGTGGACGTCTACCGCGGGCAGGCGCTCGGCGGCGTGCCGCGCGGCAGCGTCAAGTCGCTGCGCGTCTTCACCTACAACTACACCTACCGCGAGAAGGTGGCCTGTGGCTACGGGCCCCTCTCCACACCGGGCATCGACGGGCCGTGGGCGCCGCGGCGGATCCTCGGCACCGTGCCGGTGCAGACCGACGGGTCGGCGTTCTTCAAGGTGCCCGCCAACACGCCCATCTCCGTGCAGCCGCTCGACTCCGACGGCCGGGCTTTGCAGCTCATGCGGAGCTGGTTCACGGCGATGCCGGGCGAGGTGGGGACCTGCGTCGGCTGCCACGACCGGCAGTCGTCGGCACCGCAGGCGGGGCTCACGCTGGCCGCCTCGCGCGCGCCGGTGGCAGTCTCGCCGTGGCGCGGGCCGGCGCGCGGGTTCGACTTCGAGCGCGAGGTGCAGCCAGTGCTAGACCGCCACTGCGCCGGCTGTCACGGAGATG
>JACPDV010000505.1 GCA_016183835.1 Armatimonadota bacterium | reverse complement strand
TTCCGCGTGACCCACCTCGAGCTCGATCTGCCGGGCTGGCCGGCCGTGCTGGACGGGCTGACCATCCTCCACGCCACCGACCTCCACACCCGCCGGCACGGGCCGGCCGAGGAGTTCTTGCGCCGCGTGGCCGAGGAGCTCGACCCGCCGGACCTGGTCGTCTTCACCGGCGACTTCGCCGAGGGCCGGCGCGGCATTCTGCCCTGTCTCGCCGCACTGGAGCCGCTCCAGGCCCGCCTCGGCCGGTTCGCCGTGCTGGGCAACAACGACCTCCACTCCGAGGCCCACCGGCTCGAGCTGGTCCACGGGCTCGAGACGCAGGGCATCCGGGTGCTGACGGATCAGGCCGTGCGGCTGGAACAGGCGGGCACGGCGTTCCAGCTCGGCGGCGCGGCGTTCGTGCACCTGCGCCGCGCGGACGTGGGCTTCAGCTACCCGGTCGAGAGGGTCTTCGCGGGGCTCCCGGCGGACGAGCCGCGGATCCTCCTCGCGCACTCGCCCGACCTGGTGCCCGAGGCGGCCGGCGCGGGGGTGCGGCTGCTCCTCGCCGGCCACACCCACGGCGGGCAGATCTGCCTCCCCGGCGGCCGGCCGGTGCGGAGCAACCTCTATCGCTTCCGCCTCCCGCACTTCACCACCGGGCTGGCCGAGGTGGGCCCGATGGCGGTGTACGTCAACCGCGGCCTGGGCACCACCGGCCCGCCGCTCCGCGCCTGGTGCCCGCCCGAGGTGGCGTTGCTCACGCTGCGCCCCGGCTGAGCGCCGTGTCAGGATCCGGCTCCCTCTCCTTGCCAAGGAGAGGGCCGGGGTGAGGTCCAGTCCAAGCCGGTGCCGCCCTATCCACTGGACCTCCCCCTGCCCCCTCCTTGGCAAGGAGGGGGTGGCCATGCCGCGGCGCGACGATCCGCCTACAGCGCCCGCAGCAGCACGTTCGCGTTCATCGCCCGGTCGATGGCCACGGCCAGCTCGTCACAGTGCGCCGCGACCGCGGCGTCCCCGCCGGGCCGGGCCTCGCCCTTCAGCGCCTGCCCGACGACGAAGAGCTGCCGGTGGCCTTGACGCCCGCGGCGGGTGACGGCTATTCTCCCAGAGGGCAATGAGCCGCCATCGCAGGAGCTTCTTCTCGGTGGCATGTGCTCGGGCACGCTCGAGTGCCTCCCGCCAGCCGCCGCCGTTACGGTTTGAGGCAACGGGGTGAGTTCGTGGAGGACATCATGCTGCGGAACGCTCGTGGTTGGGCGTGGTTGTCGCTCTGTTGGCTCGCGGTGGCGGTGGTTCCCGGCCGGGCGGAGCCGCCCGTCGTGCAGCTTACGGTGGACCTGACGGATGCGGCGCGGCACCTCCTGCACGCCCGGATGAGCATCCCGGCGCAGCCCGGCCCGCTAACGGTGTGCTATCCGCGGTGGAACCCGGGGGATCACCGGCCTTCGGGCCCGCTGACGAATCTGATCGGCCCGGTCATGTCTGCGGGCGGGCAGCAGTTGGCCTGGCGGCGGGATTCGGAGGCCATGGACGAGTTCCGCTGCGACGTGCCCGCCGGGGTCGGCGCCGTGGACGTGGACCTGCGCTTCGAGCCGCTAGCCAGCTACGCGAACCTCGTCATGCTGCAATGGAGTCAGGTGCTGCTCTACCCCCAGGGCACGCCCGTCACGGATCTGCGCTACGCCGCGCGGCTCAAGCTGCCCGCCGGCTGGCGTTACGGCACGGCCCTCAGCACGGCGCGCACTGCCGGCGACACGGTCGAGTTCGAGCCGGTGTCGCTGGTCACGCTGATCGACTCGCCGGTCTTCGCAGGCAGGCACCTCGTTGCCATCCCGCTGGCGGCCGGCACCGAGCCGCCGCACGAGCTGGTCGTGGTCAGCGAGAACCCCAGACCCGAGGCGCGGGTGCGCCCCTTGGTGCCGAACTTCGAGCGGCTCATCGCCGAGCTGCACGCCGTGGTCGGGACGCACCATTTCCGACACTACCACTTCCTGGTGGCGTTGGCCGGCACGGGCAGCAACACGGATACTCTGGAGCACCACGAGAGCACGGCCATCCGCGTCCCCGAGCATCCCACTCTGGACGACGTCTTCCCGTCGTTGCTGGGTGGGGCGATGGCGCACGAGTATGTCCACTCGTGGAACGGCAAGTTCCGGCGTCCGGCGGGCATGATCACGACCGACTACCAGCAGCCCCAACACACCGAGATGCTGTGGCTGTACGAAGGCCTGACCGAATACTACGGCCGGGTGCTGGCCGTGCGCAGCGGGTTGGCCTCGGCCGCGCGGTGCGAGGGGCAGCTCGCCTCCCTGGCGGCGTTCCAGAGCAGGAAGCCCGCCCGCGCGTGGTGCTCGCTGCGGGACTCGGCGATCAACTACCAGAACGCTCTCGACGTCATGTCACGGGGCCTCGACTGGGCTGCCTCGCACCGCGACGCCGATGTGTATGACGAGATGGTTCTGGTCTGGCTGGAGGTCGACACCCTGCTGCGCAAGCTGACCGATGGCCAGCGCTCCCTGGACGATTTCCTCCGGCTGCTCTGCGCCGGAGAGAACGGCCCTCCTATGGTGGTTCCCACAACCTTCGAGGACGTGGTCGGGACGCTCAACCAGGTCGCCCCGCACGATTGGGCGGCGCTGCTCAACGGGCGGCTGGACTCCACGGCGCCCGAGACCGACGAGGCGGGTATCACGGCGGCCGGCTGGCGGCTGGTGTATGACCCCCAGCCCTTCGTGCTGGCGTACGACCAGTTTGACCCCGACACCACCGCTGTCTTCCGCTTCTCCCTGGGCCTGCTCTTGAAGCCCGACGGCACCATCGAGCAGGTGATGGCCGGCCAGCCCGCCGAGCGGGCCCGGCTTGGCGTGGGCATGAAGGTGATCACCGTCAACCACCGCCGCTGGTCCGTGGCCGAGGCGAGCGCGGCGCTCAAGGCCGGCCTCGACAGCAAGGACCCGCTGACGCTGCTGGTCAGCGTCGATGGCGACCTCAAGACGTTCACCTTTGATTACCACGGCGGCGAGCGCTACCCGCACTTGGAGCGCATCCCCGGCCAGCCCGACGGGCTCGCCGCGATCCTCAGCCCGAAGGTACCGCCAGCGGCGGCCGGTGCCAAGTAGCTGTCTTGCGCTCTGGCTCGCCCTCCCCCTGGGCTGAGCTTGAGTCGATTTGGTCGCCCGGGTGTTCCAGTCCTGTAGGAGGACTGGAATCATGGGCGAGCAGTGGGGTGCGGAGCAGTTTCGTGGGGCGGACCTGGGGCGGAAAGGCCGTGCGGAGACGTGCGCGGAGGTGGTCGAAGCCCTGGCCTCGGGCGCGGGGAAGTCGTTCTCGGCGGCGTGCGGCGGCCGGCTGCGACAGAGCGGCGGCGACCTGCTGCAACGCCCGGACCAGACTCCCGCACGCCTCCTGGCCGGTCCCCGGGCCGCCCTGGGCGAGCGCTGCCGCGGCCTCGACCTGGTGCTGGTGGCCACCGATCTGACCAGCTTCAACCTGAGCGGGCGGAAGACGCTGAGCGACCTGGGCGGGATCGGGGACCAGGTCGGCGCGCAGGCTCTGCTGTGCCATGGAGCCCTGGCCGTGGGCGAGGACGGGGAGCCGCTGGGGATCGTGGACGTGTACCCGTGGTCGCGCGCGGAGCCGTTGCCGGAGGGCGAGGAGCGGCCGTACGAGGCAGAGGAAAGCCGCAAGTGGGAGCGGGCGCTGCGGGTGGTAGAGGGCGTCCTGGGCGACTGCGGGGCGACGGTGGTGGTGGTGACGGATGCGGAGTCGGACGGGTTCGAGTACCTGTCGGCGGCGCGGCGGGAAGGGGTGGCGCTGCTGGCGCGGGCGAGCCAGGACCGGGTGGTGCGGAGCGGGGTGGCGCGGGGGTTGCTGTGGGCCGTGACCTTGGCCTGGAAGGTCGCGGGGACGATGGAGGTGGACGTGCCGCGGCGGGCGGGCAAGGGGCCGGCGACCGCGGAGCTGGAGGCGCGGTACGGGGAGGTGGAGGTGCAGCCGCCGAGCCGGCTGAGCGGCTGGCCGCCGGTGCGGCTGGG
>JACPDV010000504.1 GCA_016183835.1 Armatimonadota bacterium | reverse complement strand
GCAGGCGGCATGGCGTGCAGGAGACCTGGCGGCCCCTGTGCGGAAGGACCGACCCGGTGGAGAGCCGTATGCGGGAAAACCGCACGTACGGTTCGGAGCGGCAGGGCGGTGTGCGACACCGCCCTGACCGCTACCATGGTTTCCGCGACTTCAGTCGCCGGGACAGAGGAGGAGGATGAACCATGACCAGCGCAGCAGCTTGCGGCCGGGCGATCCTGCCCGTGATGCTCTCCGCCGTGGCGGCCGGCGCCGCCGGGCTGGCGCAGCCCGCCGCCGAGCGAGTCAGCCAGATCGCCGCGTGGCTTCCGGAACACGCCACCGGCCTGGGCCCGCCCCTCGCCGACCGCGCCGCCTGGACCGCGCTGCCCGTCGCCTCCGAGCTGGTCACCCGCGGTGAGGAGCTGCTCAAGCGGCCGTTCCCCGACCTGCCCGACGACCTCTTCCTCGAGTTCTCGCGCACCGGCAACCGCACGCACTGGCAGGACGTCGCCTTCCGCCGCCGTGGCTACCTGCCCGCGCTCACGCTGGCCGAGTGCGCCGAAGGCAAAGGCCGCTTCCTGCCGTTGCTGGAGCAGGTCATCGCCGCGCTGTGCGCAGAGCGCACCTGGGTCATGCCCGCTCACGACGGCGGCCTGGCCAACTTCAAGGGCACCAGCATCGACATCGACCTGGCCTCGTCCGCCCTCGGCTGGGAGCTGGCCACCTGCCGCCGGCTGCTCGGCGACCGGCTGTCCGCAACCACCGGGCAGCTCCTCGATGACAACCTGCGCAAGCGCATCCTCGAGCCGTACCACGCCATGCTCGTCGGCGAGCGCCCGCCGAACTGGTGGATCCTCACCACCAACAACTGGAACGCCGTGTGCCTGGCCGGGGTCACCGGCACCGCGCTGGCCGCGCTCGACTCGCGTGAAGAGCGCGCCCTCTGCGTGGCGGCGGCGGAGCTGCACTCGCGCAACTTCCTCCGCGGCTTCACCGCCGACGGCTACTGCAGCGAGGGCCTCGGCTATTGGAACTACGGCTTCGGCAACTTCCTCCTGCTCGCCGAGACCGTGGCACAGGCCACCGGCGGCAAGCTCGATCTCCTCGCCGATCCGGCTGCGCGCGCGCCGGCCGAGTTCGCGGCGCGGATCGAGATCCAGAACGGCGTCAGCCCGGCTTTCGCCGACTGCGGCGTGTACGCGAAGCCGGGCCGCCTCGCGTTGTACCACGTCAGCCGGCGCTTCGGGCTGGGGTTGACGGCCAACGACACGCTCGACCCGCGGGCCGCGCTCGGCGGGCTGAGCGAGACGCTGCTCTACGGCTTCCCCAACACGCTGCCGGCCGCGGCGGCCGGGCACGCGGCGGGTCAACCGCTGCGGAGCTGGTTCGACCAGGCCGGGATCCTGATCAGCAGACCCGCGGTGGGCTCCGCCTGTCAGATGTCCGTGGCGCTCAAGGCCGGCAACAACAACGAGCACCACAACCACAACGACGTGGGCTCGTTCGTGGTGGTGATGGGCGACCGGCCAGTGTTGCTCGATCCCGGCGCCGAGGTCTACACGGCCCGCACCTTCAGTGCGAAGCGGTACGACAGCAACCTGCTCAACAGCTTCGGCCACGCCGTGCCACGGGTGGCCGGCAAGCTCCAGCGCACCGGCGCCGAGGCCCGGGGCAAGGTGCTCGCCACCGACTTCACCGACGACGCCGATACCTACCGCATCGATTTCGCCTCGTGCTACGACGTGCCGGAGCTGACAAAGCTCGAGCGCACCTGGGTCTACTCACGCCAGGGCGCCGGCTCGCTGACCGTCACCGACACCGTGGCGTTGGCCACCGCGCAGGCGTTCGGCACGGCGCTGATCACGTGCGGCGGCTGGCGGCAGATCGCGCCGGGCAAGCTGTTCGTCTATGACCTGGACCAGGCGGTGGCGGTGGACATCGACGCGGGCGGAGCGGACTTCAGGGTCGAGCCCACGGAGATCCACGAGGAGACTTCGCTCAGACCGATCCGGCTGGGAATCGAGCTGGCGCAGCCTGTGACCGCGGCGACCATCACCTGCACCATCCGCCCGGCCGAGCTGCCCGCCGAGCAAGGGCTGCTGCGCAACGGCGGCTTCGAGCTGGGCGCGTTTGGCTGGAGTATCCCCAACGACGGTCTCGCCGCCGTCAGCAACGAGCGCGCGGCCGAGGGCGGTCAGGCGCTCAAGATCACGGACCGCGACAAGGCCCGCGGCACCAACATCAACTCGGCCCGCATGCGCGCCGAGGCCGGCAAGCGCTACGAGCTGCGCGGGCAGGTGTACCACGTCAGCGGCTCGGGGATCGGGATGTACGTGCACTTCCTCGACGCCGCAGGCAAGTCCCTCAACCCGCACGACGAGCAAGGCAACGAGGCGCCGGTGGGGAGCCTGGCGGGCAAGGCGGGCGAGTGGGCCACGTTCGCCTATCCGTTCGAGGCGCCCGCCGGCACCGTGGCGCTGCAGCTCTGGATCCACAGTTACAACGGCAGCGAGGTGGAGGCGTACCTCGACGGCCTGGCGGTCGTGGAGGCCCCACCGAAGCCGTAGCCCCGGTGTTCACGCCTCCGTCAGCATAACGCGCGTGCGACCGGGGTATCACCGCCGTTGGAGGGTGGTATGAACGCGCGAACACGCCGTCTCGGCCTGGCGCTCCTGATGCTGGCCGGCTTCACGGCCCGCGGTCACGCCGACCCGCTGGTGATCGACCACACCTGCATCGACACCCACGACAACGTGATCCCGATGAACGCCCTGGAGCGGGCGCGCCGACTCAGAGTGGTCCTCGGCCACGAGTCCGTGGGGTTCAACGTGGTCCAGGGCCTCGAGGGCCTCAGCCAGCAGTCGCCGCGCTACCGGCTCGACATCGGCCACATGATCCAGGCCTGGTGGTACACCCAGCACGCCGGGCTGGGCGAGTGGTTCGTGGGCAACGCCAACAACGTGCCCGGCAAGGCGCAGGCGTTCGAGCAGCGGCTGGCTAGCGGCGTGGGCAACGCCGTGCAGGTCGCTTCGCTCAAGCTCTGCTTCGCCGACCTGCAGCGGAACTCGGACACCGACGCCAACTTCGACGCCTATGTCGACGTGATGGAGCGCATGCAGCGGCAGTACCCACGGGTAAAGTTCGTCTACTGGAGCATGCCAATGCGGCGCGAGGCGGTCCTTCAGCAGAAGCGAACGCACTTCAACCAGCGCATGGCCGCCTACCTCAAGCAGCACGAGGTGGTGCTCTTCGACATCGCGGACATCGAGTGCCACAAGCCGGACGGCACGGCGTTCCACAACGAGACGGGCGAGCTGGCGATGTGGGACGGCTACACGGTGGACGGCGGCCACCTCAACGACGTGGGCAAGGCGCGCGCTGCCCGGGCGTGGTGGTGGCTGACGGCGCGGCTGGCCGGCTGGGAAGGCCCGGCGGTCAGGTGAAGAAACCCGGCACCTTCTGCGCCAGGAAGATGCCCGCGATGGTCGCGGCGCTGCCGACCAGGTAGTCGCCCAGCATCAGTCCCAGGAAGAACGGCATCAGCGCCCGGAACCTCCGCAGCCCGCCGTGGCGGAGGATGAAGCCCTTGATCAGCCAGCTCAGGAGCACGCTGAACCACAGCCACGACATCGTCCAGCTCCCGGCGATGGCGTAGCCCACCGGGTGGAACGGCAGCCCGAGGAACCGCCGCCGCAAGACCATCAGGGCCACGGTCAGCGTGATGCCCGCCACGAACTGGGTCAGCTCGCCCCGGTTGGGCCCCGGCTTGGCCACGGTGAGCCAGTTCTCCAGCCGGCGCCAGGCTTCGGAGGCCAGGCCCAGTGCGTAGCCGTGGAGGCCGGCTGAGGCGCCGTGGCGGTAGTACTGCGACAGCTCCACCAGCACCGTGGACGCGAAGCCCACCAGGCCGGCGAGGAGGAGCGCCGCCGGGAGCCGCGGGCCGTCGCGCCGGGTGCGCCCGCGCAGATCGAGCATCTTGAGCGCCTCGAGCTGGTGCGGCATCGCCAAGCTGCGGTAGTCGCGGGTGATCCAGTAGAGCTGCGTCAGGCCGATCAGATTGCGCTTGCCCAGCGCCAGCGGGCCGGTGAGGCTGGTGAGGAGCCAGTCGGGCCCGGCGAAGTAGAGGTCGTGGGTGGGTGGGCCCAGCTCCGCGCGCATGCGCGTGACCGCCAGGGCGATCAGGAGATAGACGAACTCGAAGGCCGCCGCCACCGGCCACGAGAGCCCCACGCCGCGGAGGAAGGCCAGGATGCCGGCGCAGCCGAGCAGGAAACCCGCCAGCGCCCAGCGTGGCGCGACGAACTCGTCGGGACGCGGCGAGCGGAGCGCCTCACGGAGCGGCCGGCGGAGCCCGAGGAGGGCGAACAGGCCGAGTGCCAGCCATGCGCCCGACGACTGGTCACTGGCGTACGGCCCGGCCAGCGGCCCGAGGCCGAGCCACTCCCGCAGCACCATCTGCGCCTTCCAGAAGAGCCAGAAGAACCACGTGGAGAAGGCCAGTTCCTGCGGCATGAAGTAGGCCAGCCCGATGGCGAAAGGGTAGATGCAGAGCGGACTCCAGCCGATGGCCCGCCACGGCTGGTCGGTGACGAACGCCGACAGCTCCCACTTGGTGGGGATGGTGGGCACCGCCGGGAGCACCGCGTTGAGGCCGCGCAGGAGAGCCAGCAGCCCGGCGATGCCGAACCCGATCCAGAACGCCGACGAGCGCAGGAGCGAGCTGCTCGTGGAGGTCATCTGGAGCGGCAGGTGGATGCAGGGGAAGCTGAGCCGCTCCTCGTCGCACCAGGCGCGGCGGAGGAGCAGGTTGAGGGCCAGAGTGGTGCCCAGGAGGAGCAGCGCGAGGGTACCCCAGGCGACCATCGGCCCGGCCCACGACCCGCCGTTGGCGGCGGTGAAGAGGCTCGCGTGGCCCTCGAAGAAGCCCTTCAGCACCTCCGGGTCGCGCACGCTGAGGCGGATCGGCACCTCCGGGTTGAACAGCTCCTCCCAGCGGTTCTCCGGCGTGGCGAAGCGGAAGGGGTAGGCCACGAGCGGCACGAGGATCTGTGTCAGGTCGTGGCTGGCCATCGACGTGGCCATGGCGAGCATGGCGTAGATCACCACCAGCTCGCCCGGCCGGAGCGCCCAGCGCGGGCGGACGCGGCGGATCAGCGCATTGGCCGAGGCCACCAGCGCCAATCCGCAGACCGCGCTGAAGAAGATGCTGAGGACGGTGGCGTGGATGGCGGCGTAGACCGCCTCGGCGTTGAAGATCCAGTAGGCCTGCACGGGGATGAGGAGCAGCGCCACGGCCACGGCGCGAAGGCTGACGGCCGGCGATTGGGTGGCGGCGTGGTCGCGGTCGGGCATGCGGTGGCGGTGCTCCCGGCCGGGCGGCTACGGCTCCGCGCCGGCGTCGATGGCCGCGTGGTAGGCCGCCAGCAGCCGCTGTGTCACCGGCCCGGGCGCGCCGTCGCCGATGGTCTCCCCGTCGATGGTGGCCACCGCCGTCACCTCCGCACCGGTGCCGCAGAGGAACACCTCGTCGGCGCCGAGCAGGGCGTCGCGGCCGAACCGCTGCTCGCGCGTGGCGATGCCCAGGTCGGCCGCGAGGCCGAAGACGATGTCGCGGGTGATGCCCGGGAGGATGGCCGTGCCATTGGGGTGCGCCGACACGGTCGCACCGCGGACGATGCAGAGGCTGCTGCTGGTGCCCTCGGTCACGGTGCCGTCGGCGGCGACCAGAATAGCCTC
>JACPDV010000521.1 GCA_016183835.1 Armatimonadota bacterium | reverse complement strand
GGAGCGCGGGATCACCTACCTGGACGCCATGCTGTCGGGCTCGAGCGCGCAGATCCGCCGCCGGGCCGCGACGGTGATGGTCGGCGGCACGCCGGAAGCCGTGGCGGACAACCGCGACATCCTTGCGGCGTTGAGCGACAAGGTGCACCACATCGGCCCTGCGGGGAGCGGCGCCCGGGCCAAGCTGGCGAGCAACCTGGTGCTCGGGCTTAACCGGCTGGCGCTGGCCGAGGGGCTGGTCTTCGCCGAACGGCTCGGGCTCGACCCTGCGGCGTTCCTCGAGCTCCTCCGCGACACCCCGGCCCGCTCGGCGGCGATGGACGCCAAGGGCGAGCGGATGGTCCACGGCCGGTTCGAGCCGGAGTCGCGCATCCGGCAGCATCTCAAGGATGTGGAGCTGATCCTGCGCTTCGCCCGCGCGGCGGGGCAGGCGCTGCCGCTCACGGCGGTACACCACGAGCTCCTGGCCGCCGCCATCGAGGCCGGCGACGGCGAGCTGGACAACGCCGCGATCATCCTCGAGGTGCGGCGGCGTGGGACGAAGGGACCCGCCGCGGGCTGACGAACCGCTGCCCCGCGAGGATGCCCCATGCACCCCATCCCCATCGCGCTGCTCCTGGCCGCCGCCGTCGGCGCGCCGGACCAGGTGCCGCTCCACCTCTCGGCCAACGCCCACAGCGCGCAGGTGCGCGACCTGCCCGATGGCGTGCAGGAGGTCCACTGCCTGGGCGGCGACCCGTACGTCTTCTGCGACGCCCTGACCGCGCCGTTCGACGCCGCCCGCCTGCACGTGGCCGCCTTCGAGTACATCAGCGAGACCTCGCCACAGACGTTCGAGGTCTTCTTCGGCCCGCCCATCACCGGCGGCCGGTCGGCCGTGGCGCCGCCGCAGCCGGCAACCGCCACCTGGCGCGAGGTCGCCATCGACCTGCTGACCGTCCGCGACGGCGACTGGAGCGAGCGAGTCAACCTGTTCCGCCTCGACTTCAGCGACGGCGACCACGTGGTGCGGATCCGCAACCTGGTGCTCCGCGCTCCCACCGCTGGCGAGCTGCAGGCCGCGGCCGACGCTCGCGCCGCCGCCGAGCGCGCCCTGCGGGAGAAGGTGGCACAGGTGGAGCGCGCGCTGATCGCGCCCCGGCGCGTGCCGGACGAGGGCGACACGCTGACTGCCGCGCACCGCTTCGAGGCCGACGGCGCGGTCACCGGCGTGGCCGTGGTGGGCCGCGAGCTCGACTTGGCCACGCAGCTTCGCGACCACGCCGCGGTCAAGCCGCCGGTGCCGCTCGGGCCGGCGCTGGTGGTCGGCGAGGGCGCCGATCCCGCCAACCACACGCTGGTGCGGGTGCTCAACCGCTACGGCATTGCGGAGGTGCAGTTCCTGGCGTTTCCGGCGGCGGTGCGCGGCGGCGTGCAGGTGGTCGCGGCGCGGGCCGGCGGCGGGGTGCGGCTCGTCGCGGCGCCGCTGGCGGACCAGGCCGTGCGGGCGGTGCGGGTGTTCTCGCGCTGGGGCGCGCTGCTCCGCGAGATCCCGCTGCCGGCGGACCTGCCGGCGCCGGTGACGCTGGCCTGCGGCCGGTTCGCGGCCGGCGCCGAAGACGCCATCGCCGTCGCGCCGGCGCGGGCGGACGGCGCCGTGGTGCCGGTTCACCTGCTGCGTGGCGACGGCTCGCCGGGCCGCCCGCTGCGGGTCGAGCTGCCCGGCCCGCCGGGCCGCGTGCTGCTGTCCACGCTGCATAGCCGGGGCGGCGACCGGCTGCTCCTCGCGGTGGCCGGGCGCGACGGCCTGCGCGTGCTCGACCCGGCCAGTGGCGAGGTGCAAGCCCGCCCGGGCGCGGTGGACCTGGCCGCCACCGGCGTGTTCGAAGTCCAGGACGCCGGCCACCCGCTGGCCGTCACGTTGGACGACCCGGACCGGTCGTACGTTGCCCGGCTGGCCCCGGACGGCGCCGCGCGGCGGATCGAGGTGGACGCGCGCGAGCGGCTCTTCTTCCAGACTTTTGCCGCCGTGCCCGAGACCCGCTTTGTGCGGCTGTCGGCCCTCGCGCACATCCGCTGCGACTTCGCCAGCCCCGCTGCGCGCGAGCCGGACTTCCGGCGGAGCGACGAGGCCTACTGGGCCGGCCCGAAGTTCCAGGAGTTCGTCGACGCCCGGCTGAAGGACTACGATGACGCGCCGCCCACCTGCTGGGAGCCGTGCTTCACGCACCGTTGGTTCTACAGCCTGGCGCAGCGCTGGGCCGAGGCCAAAGACGCCGAGACCGGGCTGCCCGCCTACACCCTGGTTGATCGCGACAACCAGGCCGGCACTTACGGCGAGTTCGGCGAGACGAAGTCGTTCGTCTCCGGCTCCTGCGCGCCCGGCGTGGCGCCCATCCGCTGCTTCTACGACTATCCCCTGCGCGCCTTCCTCCGCGGCCTCGCGCTGCGCCACCGGGCCAATCCCGAGCACTTCGTGGGGGTCGAGCCGAACCACGAGATGGAGATCAACGCCGAGAGCCAGACCACCCACGGCGACTACAACCCGAGCATGTTGCGAGCGTTCTACCGCTACCTGGCGGCGCTCTACGGCGGGCTGGAAGGGATCAACCGGAGCTTCGGCACGGCCTTCACGGCGGATCGCTTCGACGCCCCGCGCGACCTCGGCCGTGGCCCGTGGGACGCCTACACCGTCGCCAATCCGTACTACCTGGTCTGGATGCGCTTCCAGAGTCAGTGCATCTACCGCATCGTCGCCGGCACCTACCGCGAGGCGCTCCTGGCCGGCTTCGCGCCCGAAGCGATCAAGTGCCACCAGATCCCCGACCTGTATGCCATCGCCAGCCTGACGCAGTTCAGCCGCCCGGCGCAGCGGGTCACGCCGGTCGACTGGAACCTCAACGCCGGCACCGGCTACGGCTTCACGCGCTACGGCGTCTGGTACCAGGAGGAGCACAACGCGGCCCAGGGCGGCCACAGCTCCGGCCAGGACATGATGGTGATCGGCGAGTACCAGTCGCTCACCGCCGACGTGGAGCAGGCCTACCAGCAGCTCCGCTATCTGCGCGACCACGGGGTGCAGTTCATCCACTGCATGCAGTGGCCCGAGGGCCACGACCAGGGCTACAACGCCGCGCTCACCGAGGCGCTCAAGCGGCTGGCCGCGGACGACCTGCCGCGGCCGGGAATCTCCGGCGGCACGGGGCAGCTCCGCGTCTGGCACGACGGCGAGCGGACGCTCGAGCTGGTCAGCCTCGGCACCGGGCCGGGGCACACCGGGCTGATCAAGAGCGTCCGGCCGGACGGCACGTGGGAGGGCTCGGTCTACGTGGTGCCGTTCCACAGCCACGTCGAGGTGACGCCGCTGGCCGTGCCGGCGGGGAGCGATTTCGCGGAGCCACTCGAGCTGGGCCGGTTCGAGCACCTCGGCGCCGGGAACGTGATCGAGCTGTCGGCCCGCGCCGCCGCCCGTGCCGAGCACGGCGAGCTGACGCTGCACGTCTACCACGGCGAAACCGAGCTGCCCGGCTGCCGGCTGGTGGTGCCTGTGACCCGCGAGCCCCGGCCCGTGCGGCTGATGGTGCGGGTGCAG
>JACPDV010000520.1 GCA_016183835.1 Armatimonadota bacterium | reverse complement strand
GGCGAAGGCGGTTGGTGAACGAGATTGCTTCGTCGCTTCGCTCCTCGCAATGACGAGCGCTTCTCCATCGCGACGGGCGAGGCGGAGCGGCATGGCGGCTTCAGGGAGACGGTCCGTGCAAACTGGCGTTGTCTGTTGCTGTCTCGTCGCCGCCGTGGCCACGCTCGCCGCCGCCGCCGACGGCGACTGGCCGGCCCTCCGGCGCGACCCGCAGAACACCGCGCTCTCCCCGCTCACCGGCCGCATGAGCCAGGCTCCGGTGCGCCGGGCCGCGCTCCGGTTGGGCGGCTCGCCAGCGGGGATCGAGGCGCGTACCGGCGCCTTGATGAGCTTCGGCTGCCTGGTCGACGACCTGGATGGCGACGGCGTGGACGAGGTCATCACCGCCGCCGGCGGCCCCGTGCGGGCCTTCGGCGCGAACGGCCGCGAGCGCTGGCGCAGGCTGCTGCCGACCGGCAAGCCGTTCGTCCTCGGCGCGGCCGACTTCGACGGCTGCGGGGTCAAAGAGGTCGTCGTCTCGAGCGGCCCGCCGGCCGGGCTACATGTGCTCAGCGGGCGCGACGGCCGTTTGCTGTGGGAGCGCACCTGCGCCGAGCAGGTCTACTTCACCAACGGCACGCGCCTCGCCGACCTGGACGGCGACGGCCGGCCGGAGCTGTTCCTCCTGGGCAACGCCCCGGCGGAGAACTCGCACCGCGTCGGCTGGTGCTACAGCTTCCGCGACGGGTTCAAGGCGCCGCACCTGCTGTGGGGCGACCGGGCGATGCCGTTCAACCCCCACTACCGGCCGCAGACCATCGTCGCCGACGTCGACGGCGACCGGCGGCCCGAGATCGTGGTTGCCAGCGCGCTCCACTCGGGGGGCGTGGGGCTGATGGTCGCCGTCCTCGACGCTCTGACCGGCGAGGTGAAACGCCAGTGCGCCTTCGCCAACGGCGACCGCTGCTACGGCCACCTGCAGGCGGTCCGGACCGGTGACAAGCCGCAGCTCGACCTGCTCGTGGTCGGCCTCCTCGGCCGCGAGCACATGACCTTCTTCGCCAACGACGCCGCCGGGCTGCGCGAGGTGTGGCACGTCAACGAGACGTTCGAGATCCCGCTCAACCCGGTGGCCGACCTCGACGGGGACGGCCGTCTCGAGGTGGTCTACACGCGTCACAGCGCGGCGGGCGAGGCGCCCACGGCGGCGAACACCGTGTTCGTGATCCGCAACCTCGCCACCGGCGAGCTGAAGCGCGAGCGGCCGGGGTTTCGCCTCCAGGGCGTGCTGCAGCGCGACGGCGACCCGCGCGCGGACCTGATCGGCGTGACCGTGCCGGACGGGCGGATCGTGTTCCACGCCGAGACGCCCGCCGAGGTGGCGCTGTCCATCGCCGGGGCGTCGCTCTGCATCGTGCCCGCGCGCCCGCCGCTGGGCATGATGAACGAAGACCTCGAGGATCGCAGCGGCTACACGGTGTTCGCGCGCGACCTGGACGGCGACGGGGTGGAGGAGGTCTTCGTCCGCACGCCGGAGGCGCTGCTGGGCATCGACGCCCACACGCTGAAGCCGGACTTCGAGCTGCGCTTCGGCCGCGGAGGGCCGCTGCAGGTGCTCGGGTCGGTCCGCACCGGCCGCGCGAAGCCCGCGGCGATCCTCTGCGCCGGCGACGGTGGGCTGCTGCTGCTGGGCTCCAGCGGCAAGGTGCTGCATCGCCTCGACGTGCAGGAGAGCGTGCCGCGGACGCCCATCGTGGCGCGGCTGACGGATCGTGCCGCGGTGCTGGTGACCGGCGCCGATGCCTCACTCCGGGCGCTCGACGGGCCGAGCCTGTTCCGCGGGCGGGAGAAGCTGCTCTGGTCCCAGGCGCACCTGGGCGGCTTCGCGACGCCCACGGTGGCCGACGTGGACGGCGACGGCGTGCCGGAGGTGTTGGCCTGCGACCGCCGGACCGCGGAGCCTGTGATCCTTGACGCCGACGGTCGGGTGAAGCGCCGCTTGCCGCCCCTGCCCACCGACGGCACGAAGCTGGCCACCGGCAGCATGGTTGCCTGGCGCGGCGGCAAGGACGCGCCGGTCTGCGTCGGCGCGGTGTCCGAGGTGGGGCCGAACGACGGGATCGCCAAGTTCACCGCCTACGACGCGCAGACCGGCAAGGTGCTCTGGTGGCGCGAGGGCGGGCCGCACCCGCGCCGCACGCCGTGCGTGGTGGATCTGGACGGTGATGGCGCCGATGAGCTGGTCTGGTCGACCTACTTCGACCTGTTGGCGGTCGAGGGCCGCACCGGCGCGAACCGCATCTACGTCGGAAACGTGGTTCCGGGCTACCACCTGGTCTCCGCGGGCGACCCCGACGCGAACGGCCGGCCGAGCCTGTTTTTCTCCGGCGGTTACATGGCGCTCTACCGGTTCACTGCCAAGGGCGAGCGGGTCTGGGCCACGCCGCCGCTCAACTACGATGCCGGCAGCGCGGTCGCCCTGGCGGACGTGGACGGTGACGGGCGGCCCGAGCTCGGAACGGCGTTCTCCGACCACTTCGCCTGCTACGACACGGCGACCGGCGAGCCGAAGTGGGCGGTGCCGCTGCCGGGGCAGGGCTCAGACGTGGCGGCGGCGGACATCGACGGCGACGGTCGCCCGGAGTTCCTTACCGGCTGCACCGACGGCCACCTCTACGCAGTCCAGGCGGCGGCCGACGGCCAGAGCGGGCACGTGCTGTGGCAGGTGTTCCTCGACGCGCCGGTCGGCCCGCCGGCGATCGCCGACTTGGACGGCGACGGCAAGGCGGAGATCGTGGTGGCCACGCTGGACGGTCGGCTGCATGTGCTGGCCGCGGGGTAGGCTACGCCTTCCGGAACCGCACAATCCACGCCCTCTCCATGCCCTCGAACTCCACCGGCACCCGCAGCACCCGCCCCGCCGTCTCTCCCGCCACCGGCTTCCAGCCCGCCGGCACATACACCATCACGTTCCCACGGATCCCCGGCGCCCGCTTCGCCACCCCGCGCAGCTCGCCGGCCTTCTCGTCCCAGGTCACCTGCGGCAGCTCCACTCCGCCCATCGTCAGGTGCAGGTCCGTCGCCAGGACGAACGGGTGCGCTTCGCGCCGGACCAGCTTCAGCAGTTTCACCGTGTGCGCCGGCACCGGCACCCTGAGCACCACGTCCATCGACTCCGCCGCCACGCTCAGCTCCGCCACCGGCTTGCCGGCGAAGAAGTCCCACACTACGACCGGCTCGCCCACCGGCAGGCCCAGCCGCGCCGGGTCCAGCTCCAGCCGCTCGGGCTCGTCGCTCAGGTTGAACAGCCCCACCACCACCCACTTGCCCCAGGCTGTCTCCACCGGCAGCGACCAGACCCGCGGGTAGCCGTCGCTGGTGAACAGGTCCACCGGCGTCGCCGGCTTGCCGTAGCTCGGCAGGCACGGCGCGATCAGCGCCAGCCGCTCGGGCGGCAGCTCGGGCAGCCGGTCGCTGAGGAACATCGGCCCGCCGCCCAGCGCCACGAACGCCATCCGCACGTGCGCCTCGTCCAGCGTGCTCTGCCCCACCTGCAGATAGTCGGGATCGGACCAGTAGAACTTGCCCGTCACGTGATACCGGCAGGAGAAGTCGTTGGCCCACGCGCGCAGATGCTCCCAGTTGCCCGCCGGGTTGCCCAGGTCGCGATGTGTCCACGCCACATCGCAGATCCCCGCCGCCACGTTGAGCGGCGCGTTGCAGGCGTGGAAGGCCATGTCCGGCCCCTTCCCCGCCGCGAACGCCGCCATCGCCCGGCGATACACCGGCACGCCGAGTGAGATGTCCGGATCCCCGGCCACCACGTTCGTGCGCAGCAGGTTGCCCTGGAAGTCGTTCTTGTTGTAGGTGCAGCCGTACGACTTCAGCCGCTCGCCGATCGCCCTGTACTCCGCCAGCCCCAGCGGATGCGTGGGATCGAGGCTGAAGGTCCGGCCGTGCGGCTCCCAGTACCAGTGCGCGTCCGCCACGTCGGGCTGCCCGTCGGCGGTGTGGAAGAGCGCCTCGGGATGCTCCGTGAACCACGGGACCCACTCCGAAACCTGCGACACCGCGGTCCACAGGCCGAGCGTCTGCCCCTGCTCCGCCAGCCGCGCCGACAGCCACGGCAAACCGTGCGGGAAGCGCGTGTTGGCCACCCAGTTGCCCACCAGGTCGCGATCCTGCCAGCCGTGATCGATCTGCACGTTGGTCAGCCCGAAGGCGCCCCAGTGGTCCCGCATCACGCGGCCGTTCTCGAGCACCAGGTCCTCGGTGATAGTGAGGCGGTAGCAGTACCACGAGTTCCAGCCCGAGGGGCAGCGCTTGGGAGGCTGCAGATCCTCGACCGCCATCACCAGGTCGGCCCAGCGCTCGAGCGCCTCGTTGCCCGTAGGATAGGCGCCCACGGAGAGCACCTCGCTGCGCAGCGTCGCGCCGGGCGCCAGTGGATAGCCGTGGGGATAGGCGCACGAGGCGACGGCGCGGACCGGCCGGCCCTGCTCGTCGAGGGCGATCCGGTTGCTTGGCCAGGCGCCCAGGAACGAGACGAAGGAGAACGACGCGGCTGCCTCGCCCTGCCCATCGGTGACCACCAACGCGCCGGAGGCGGAGTGGGTGGCGCCCGGCGCGGCCAACTTGCGGCTGCCGGAGCCGGTGAGCCCGCCGCTGTCCACGAAGACCCTGGCCGTGCCGGGTTGCACCCCGACGTCCACGCCCGAGTCCGCCGTCCTCAGGACCCCCAGCTCGGTGATCCTCTGTGCCTCCGCCGCGTCGTTCCGCACCTCGGTCCAGAGCAGCACCACCGGCTGGTCGGCGGGGACCAGCACGTGGTAGCGCAGGCTGAGCTTCGCCTCCGGGTCGGTAGCGGTGAAGGTGCGGTGCGTGGCTGTGGCCAGCCGCGGGAAGGGCGACGGCTCGTCCGGCGCGACGGCGAGCTGG
>JACPDV010000026.1:5412-10376 GCA_016183835.1 Armatimonadota bacterium | reverse complement strand
GGTGAGCATCGGCTATGCCCACGTGGAGGCCTACGGCTACCACGCCATCGAGACGCTGCAATGCTTCGTCGAGCGCCGCCGGCAGGGCGAGGTGGGCGTCAACGCCGTCACCTACCTCGCCGGCGACGACGTCTGGCGGGCCATCGACGACGGCACCATCCGCGGCGACCTGGTGGACGCCGCCGTCGACTGCATCGAGGAGAAGCCCGAGGGCTCCCTGCGCGAGCACTGCCAGGAGCCGATGGCGTTCGTCTTCGAGTACAACGACGGCTTGCGCGCCGCCACGCTGATGCTCAACGGCTACGTCCACGACTTCGCTTTCGCCGGCGACGTGGGCGGCGAGGTGCAGGCCTGCGAGGTCTACCTCCAGCGCGACTTCCCGCACGGGCACTTCAACTACCTCTCGCTCAACATCGAGGAGATGTTCGTCACCGGCCGTCCGAGCTACCCGGTGGAGCGGACGCTGCTCAGCACCGGCATGACCAACGCCGTGATGGATTCGCTCAACGAGCACCGGCGGGTGGAGACGCCTTGGCTGGCCATCGCCTACGAGCCCGCGGCCAGCATCCCCTGGCAAACGAAGCACCCGCGGCCGACCGGGGCAAGCGTGGCCATCTGGCCGCCGCGGTAGCCGGGCGTGGCGCGCGCGCTGGTCGGCGTCGACATTGGCGGCACCTTCACCGACCTGGTGTGGGTCGCCGACGGCCGGCTGCGGACCCACAAGCTGCCCTCCACCCCGCCCGACTATGCCCGTGCGGTGTTGGCCGGGCTGGCGCACTTCGGCCAGCTCCCCGCGGCCGTGGCGCACGGCTCCACCGTGGCCACCAATGCGCTCCTCGAACGGCGCGGCGCCCGCTGCGGGCTGATCACCACCGCCGGCTTCCGCGACGTGCTGGCCATCGGCCGGCAGAACCGCCCGTCGCTCTACGACCTCGACCAGCCGGCGCCGGTGCTGCTCATCCCGCGCGAGCTGCGGCGCGAGGTGGCCGAGCGCGTGGCGCCCGACGGTACCGTCCTCCAGCCGCTCGACCCCGCCGAGGCGGAGCGGGTGCTCGATGAGCTGCTCGCGGCCGGCTGCGAGGCCGTGGCGATCGGCTTCCTCTTCAGCTTCGTGCGGCCCGGGCACGAGCAAACGGTGGCGAAGCTGGCGGCGGAACGCGGGCTGTACGTCTCGGCCTCGCACGTCATCCACCCCGAGTTCAGGGAGTACGAGCGGATCGCCACCACCGCCGTGAACGCCTACGTGGGACCGCTGATGGCCCGGTACCTGGGGCGTCTCGGCGACGCGCTCGGCGCGTGCCCGCTGCGGGTGATGCAGTCCAACGGCGGGATCACCGACGCCGCCACCGCCGGGCGCGAGGCGGTGCGGACGGTGCTCAGCGGCCCGGCCGCCGGGGTCGTGGGCGCGTGGGGCGTGGCGCGCGCCGTGGGCTGCCGGCGGGCGGTCAGCTTCGACATGGGCGGCACCTCGACCGACGTGGCCCTGCTCGATGGCGGCCTGCCCATCACCACGGCCAGCGTGGTGGCCGGACTGCCGATCGGCGTGCCGGCGCTGGACATCCACACGGTGGGCGCGGGCGGCGGCAGCCTGGCCCGGCGCGACGCGGGCGGCGCGCTGACCGTCGGGCCCGAGAGCGCGGGCGCGGAGCCCGGGCCGGCGTGTTACGGCCGCGGCGGGCGGCTGGCCACGGTCACCGACGCCAACCTGGTGCTCGGCCGGCTCCCGGAGGACCGCTTCCTCGGCGGGCGGATGCGGCTCGACCGCGGCCTGGCGGAGGAGGCCGTGGGCCGCCTCGCCGCCGAGCTGGGCCTCTCGCTGGTGGACACCGCGCGGGGCATCCTCACCGTGGCGAACGCGGCCATGGAGCGGGCGATCCGGGTGATCTCGATCGAGCGCGGCGCCGACCCGCGCGACTTCGTGCTGCTCAGCTTCGGCGGCGCCGGCGGGCTGCACGCCGCCGAGCTGGCCGCCTCGCTGGGTCTGGCCGGGGTCCTGGTGCCGCCGCACCCGGGCACGCTGGCGGCGCTGGGCCTGCTCCTCGCCGAGGTAGTGCGCGACGGCGCGCGGACGGTGATGGCCCCGCTGGCCGAGCTGAGCCAGCCGCGGCTGGCGGCGTGGTTCGCCGAGCTGGCCGCGCCGGAGGCGAGCGCGCTGAACGGACAGGGGCTCGCGATGGCGAGGGTCGAGCGGTGGGTGGACGTGCGCTACCGCGGGCAGAGTCACGAACTGATGCTCCCCTGCCCCGCCTCGGAGCCGGCCGCCGTGGCGGCGGAGTTCCACGCGGCGCACGAACGGCGCTACGGCTATGCCCGGCGCGACGCGGCGGTGGAGCTGGTCACCGTGCGAGTGCGAGTGGTGGCCGAGGGCGAGCCGCCGGAGCTGCCCGAGCGCCGCGCCGGCAGCTTGGACGCGGCCCGGCTGGGTCAGCGCGAGATCGACTGCGGCGGCCCGGTGTCAGCGGAGCTGTACGACCTCGAGCGGCTGCCGGCGGGCGCCGAGCTGCCCGGCCCGGCCGTGTTGGCGGGGGATGACACCACGGTGCTGGTGCCGCCCGCGTGGCGCGCGCAGGTGGGCCGGCTGGGCGAGGTGCGGCTGCTCAGCCGAGGAGGAGCTTGGCCAGCAGACCGAGGCCGGCAATGATCAGCAACGGCATCCACCACGTCATGGCCACTCTCCTCTCCGCTCCTTTCGACGCCTCGCGCTCGGCGCTGGTTCGCCTATCCGCGCAGAGGGGGAATCCAGTCGGCGGCGGCGAACCCGCCAGCGGGAGCGGCAGCGGTGAGCGAGGTGACGGGCAACATCGCACTGATCGGCTTCATGGCCGCCGGCAAGACCACCGTCGGGCAGGCGCTGGCGGCGCGGCTGGGGTACACCTACCTTGACACCGACGAGCTGATCGTCGACTTCGCGGCGAAGAGCATCCCGGAGGTCTGCGCCGAGCAGGGCGAGGAGGGGTTCCGCCGCATCGAGCGCGCTGCGGTGCGGGCGGCGGCCGAGCGGGAGCGGATCGTCATCGCCTGTGGCGGCGGTGTGCCGCAGGAGGAGTGCAACGTGGCCGTCCTGCGCGGGCACGGGCGCGTGGTGTACCTGCGGCTCACCCCGGAGACCGCCACGGAGCGGATTCTAGCCGACGGGCGCGGCCGGCCGATGATCGACGACCACGTCGGCGAGCGCACGCCCGAGCGGGTCCTGGCGCGCGTCCGCGAGCTGCTCGAGCGGCGGACCCCTGCCTACCTGGCGGCGGCCGACGTGGTGATCGACGTGGACGGCCGGACCGTGGACGAGCTGGTGGACGCCGTCGTCGCGGCGTGCGGGGGAGGCTGATGCTCGGCCACGACCCGCACTGGTTCACGATCCTCGTGGCGGTGGGCGGCGCCGTGGTGTTCTCCGTGTTGATCCTCTACGGCCGGCTGCGCTGGGTCTTTCGCGAGCGGCGCGACCTGACCCGGGCCGCGGGCGAGACCGCGCGGCAGATGACCCACGCCGACCACCGCATCGCCGCGCAACGGGCGCAGGCGCGGGCCGAGGCGGCGAGCGGCGACGAACGCGTGGCGCACCTCCGCGAGGCCTGGCGGCTGTGGCGCCTCGCCAACCAGACCCGGCTGCCCGAGGACGAGGCGACGTTCCGCGAGATCAACGGCCTCCTCGACATGCTCGAGGAGCAGCTTGCGGAGCTCGGCGCGGAGCCGTAGGAGCACGAACCGATGGCCACCGAGCGACGGCCGAACTTCCTCCTCTTCTTCACCGACCAGCAGCGCTGGGACACGGTCGGCGCCTACCGCTCGCCGCTCGACCTGACGCCCAACCTGGACGCCGTGGCTCGCCGCGGCACGCTGTTCGAGCACGCCTTCACCCCGCAGCCCGTCTGCGGGCCGGCGCGGAGCTGCCTCCAGACCGGGCTCTACGCCACCCAGACCGGCTGCTGGCACAACAGCATCGCCCTCCGCGAGGACGACTGGACCTTTCCCAAGGCCCTCGGCGAGGCCGGCTACGACCTGGCCTACGTCGGCAAGTGGCACCTCGCCCACCCCGCCGGCACCAGCCCCGTACCGCGCGCCGCCCGGGGTGGCTGGACCGGCACCTGGGAGGCCGCCGACATCCTCGAGTTCACCTCCAAGCCCTACGACTTCGCCGTCTTCGACGCCGACAACACCTGCACCGGTTCGTCGCACCCGACGGCGATGCCCAGCGCTACCGCGACGCCTGGGTGCCCGAGGACCTCCGCCCGTTCCCCGGCGACTGGCCGAGCCAATGGCCCGACTACTGCGGCATCATCCGCAACCTCGACGAGAACTTCGGGCGGCTGACGCACGAGCTGGACCGGCTGGGGCTGCGCGACGACACGGTGGAGCTCTTCTTTAGCGACCACGGCTGCCATTTCTGCACCCGCAACGGCGAATACAAGCGCGCCTGCCACGAAGGCGCGGTGCGCGTGCCGATGGTGGCCGCGGGGCCGGGCTTCGACCACGGCCGCCGGGCGCCGGAGCTGGCCAGCCTGCTCGACATCCCCGCCACGGTGTGCGATCTGGCCGGCGTGCCCACGCCGCCGCTCCAGGGCCGCAGCCTCCGCGCCCTGGCGACCGCGCCGCCCGTGGACTGGCGCGATGACCTCTACATCCAGATCAGCGAATCGGGCACGGCGCGGGCGCTGCGCACGGAGCGGTGGAAGTACTGCGTCACGGCGCCCGGCCCGGAGCGCGAGCCGGTGGCCGACCGCTACGTGGAGTCGCACCTCTACGACCTGTGGGCCGACCCGCACGAGCTGACCAACCTGGTCGGCCGGCGCACCCACCGCGCCATTGCCGACGAGCTGCGGGTCCGCCTGAAGCGCCACATGGCCGCCGCCGGCGAGCCGGAGGCAGAAATCGAAGCGGGGCGGTTCCTGTAAGAGGGTGTCTTGGAATGGGTATCCGTTCGCATCCGGCCCCCTCTCCCGCCGGGAGAGGGTTGGGGTGAGGGCCGT
>JACPDV010000026.1:0-5374 GCA_016183835.1 Armatimonadota bacterium | reverse complement strand
GACGGCCGACCTCTCCCGGCGGGAGAGGTGCGGACGTGGGTTTCAAGACGCCCTCTTAGTTCGACTTTCGCACTTTTGGGATCGGCCCCCAGAGCCGTCGCACCGCTCCGCAACCACGGCGTACTGGTGGCCGACGGGCTTTTCTGAACCCTCCGCGTATTGCCGTGGGCTCAGGAATCCGACCCGCTCCAGGAGCGGAGCGGGTTCGGCGGCACCGAGAAGTGCGGAAGTCGAACTTAGTCCGGGGACGCCAGCTCCGCGGGGATCCAGCGGCGGACCGAGTTGATCAGCCACACCCGCTCGGCGCGGGGCAGGTCCTCCACGCGCACGACCGCCTCGCGCACTTGGCCCTGCTCGACCAGCCAGCGGCGGAAGGTGCCCGGCAGGAGCCCGCACGAGGTCGGCGGCGTGAGGCGCTCACCGTCCAGCTCCACCACCAGGTTCGTGATGGTGCCCTCGGTCAGCTCGCCGCGCGGGTTCCAGAGCAGCACCTCGTCACAACCGGGCTGCTCGGCGCGCGCGGCCTCGTAGACCGCACGGTGGGTGGTCTTGTGGTAGAGAAACGGGTCACCGGGGTCCACCGGGTGGGCGGCCAGCCGCACCAGCCAGGGATGCCGCGCCGGCCGGGGATCGAACGGCACGGCCGTGACCCGCGCCACGCCCTCCTCGAACCACTGCAGCCGCACTCGCAGCGGAATCGGCTGCCCCGCCACCGCCTCGTGCAGCGCCTCGCGCGCCTTGGCCTCGTCCCAGACGAAGCCGAAGTACTCCGCCGAGTCCGCCATCCGCTCCAGGTGGAGCTGCTCGAGGAAGCACCCGCCGTCGGGATCCCAGAGCAGGGTCTCGAGCAGCTCGAATGCGGGCCGGTCGCGGGTCAGGATCAGCGCTTTGGCCAGGCATTCGCGCCACTCGCTGTCCGGGCGCGAATCCCAGACGATCCCGCCGCCCACGCCGTACTCGGCCAGGCCCTCCTCGCGGTCCACCACGACGGTGCGGATGGCCACGTTGAACTGCGCCCGGCGGCCCGGCGCTAGCCAGCCGATCGCGCCCGTGTAGACTCCGCGGGGCGACACCTCCAACTCGCGGATGATCTGCATCGTGCGCACCTTCGGCGCGCCGGTGATGCTGGCGCACGGGAAGAGCGCCGCCAGCATCTCGCCAAAGGGCGCCCGGCTGCGGCAGGTCACGGTGCTGGTCATCTGCCACACCGTCTCGTAACGCTCGACCGTGAACAGCGCAGGCACGCCGACGCTGCCCACCTCGGCGATCCGCCCGAGATCGTTGCGGACCATGTCCACGATCATCAGGTTCTCGGCGCGGTCCTTCACCGACTCCGCCAGCGCGGCGGCGAGGGCTCGATCGTCCGCCAGCGTGGCGCCGCGCGGCGCGGTGCCCTTCATCGGCCGGCTGGTCACCCGCTCGCCGTCCAACTCGAAGAAGAGCTCCGGCGAGGCCGAGCAGACCACCCAGCGGCCGAGATCGAGGTAGGCGGCGTAGCCGTCGCGCTGCGAGCGGAGGAGGCGGGCCCAGAGCGCGCTCGGGTCGCCCTCGAACGGCGCGCGGAGGCGGTGGGTCAGGTTGACCTGGTAGGTGTCGCCGGTGGCGATGTAGTCGCGCACGCGCTCGACGCGGGCCGCGTGCTCCGCGGCGGTCAGCTCGGGCGCGATGTCGCCGAGGGTGCAGCCGCCGGGCGCGAGCGGCGGGACGCGGGCGCCCGTGAAGCGCTCGGGCTCGGGGTAGACGCCGAACCAGGCCACCGGGAGCGGTCCCGCGGGGCGGGTGGCGAGAATCGGGTCGAAGGCCGGCGAGGCCTCGTAGGCGAGGTAGCCGGCGATCCACTGGCCGCGCGCGACGGCCGCCTCGGCGGCCCGCACGAGGGCCGGCACCTCGGCGGGCGTGGCGGCGTCCAGACGCTCGACCGGTCGCCGGAAACGCAACCAGCCTTCCCGTGTCTGAATCAGCACCAGACCCGGCTCGCTCATGGTCCGCTCGGCGAGGGCGGGTCGGGGTTCGCGAGGCCGGCCGCCGTTCCTCCGGGGCGCGATCCGAGGGACCGGCGGTGGCGCCGAGATTGGCCCGGACCGGGGCCGGGAATGATCTAGGTATGGCAAGGGAATTGCAGTATCCTCAGCAGGGACTGATGTAAGCCCAACATGGAGGTGGCCGTGTTGACGGCTCTCTGCCCGCGGCGCGGGCAGACGCTGCTGGAGCACGCGATCGTCATCGGCGCGGTAGCGACCGTGGTGCTCGCGATCGCCGTCGCCGTTGGGCGCAGCGGCGAGCCCGAACAGAGCCCGGTACCGCCCGGCACCCGCCTCCAGGACCCCCGCACCGTGTTCGGTGCGGGCGGCTTGATCAGCAACGGCAGCAGCCCCAGCCCCTCCGCACCCTCCTCCACCGAGCCGGTCACGCCGCCGGCGGAGACCGACTCACCGACGTCCGCTCCCGGCGGCAGCCAGCCGCCCGCCGCCACACCCGGCGCGACCGAGTCCTGGTCGGGCGCCGGGCTCGACACCGGGCCGCCGGCGAGCGGCCCCGCGCCGCCTGCAGCGGAGCCCGCCGGCGAGAGCCCGCCCCCGCTGCCCGGCGGACCGGGCAACATCTCGCACTTCTCCACGGATTGACCGCGCCAGCCCCTATAGACACGCCCGGAACGGGCGATAGAGGAAGTGTCGGGGTGTCCGTGGAGGGTCGCTGAGACGTCTGCGACCGTGCCCTCCCACCCCGCGAGGTGACCTCGCATGCGAACCTATCGCCGGCACCGCGGACAGGTCGTGGTCGAGTACGCGCTGATCCTGTGCCTGCTGCTGGTGCTGAGCGTCCCGGTCCTCACGGCCTTGGGGCGCTCGGTCTACGACGTCATCGAGTCCTCCACCGCGCAGGCCAGCACCTCTTACGGGACCATGCCCGATCCACCGCCGATGGGTCCCGTCGGGCATGGGCAGGACCCGCCGATCTGGCCCGCCACGTGAGCTGCGCGAGGGAGAGATCCATGTCCACGCTCCGCGTGGCCGCGGCGGCCCTCGCCTTCGCGGCGCTGTTCGGCTGCGCTCGCCCCCCGCGCGACGCGGCGCCGCCAGCCGCACCGCAGGCCGGTTCAGCGGCCGTGCGCCTCATCTCGCCCCGACTGCCCGCCGGCCAGGTGATCGGCCAGAGCGACCCGAACGTGGCGGCCTGGATGCGCCAGCCCGGCCTCGAGCACCATGTTCTGGGCTTGGTGACCTCTGGGGCAACCGGCGCGTCGGTCCGGCCGTGGCTCTACACCAGCACCTGGATCCCCGAGCCCGTGGTGGCCGTGCAGCCCGATGGGACATTCGACGCCACGATCTTCTTCGATGCGGACTGGGACGCGGACCTGGTGCTCAGCTTCGAGGTGGAGAACGCCGACCACGCCGTGACGAGCACCACCGACTTCTTCGTGCGCGGCAGCCAGCCGCTGGGCGGAAAGGGAAGACGATGAACCTGCGCTCGCTGGCCTGGCAGTGGCGGATGTGGCAGCGCCAGGCATCCCGCGCCGAGATCCTCCTGCTCGTCCTGCTGACCTGCGGCGTGGCCGCCCTCGGCACCAGCCTCCTCGCCTACCACGACAGCCTGCCCGGCCCGGCGTCGGTCTCGGGCCAAGTCACCTTCGACGGCCACCCCGTGGCCGGCGCGCAGGTGTCACTCAACGAACGGGCCGGCTCGCGCGTCCACGCCGACTCGGCCGGCAACTTCCGCTTCCGCGACCTGCCGTCCGGGTGCTTCACCCTGACCATCACCACCGGCCCGCTCCGCGCCGGCTACCCCATCAAGGTGCCGGCCGGCGGCCACTGCGAGCTGGGCGCGGTGCCGCTCTACCGCTGGCGCGCCGACCCGCAGACCGGCCGCCACGGCTACGAGCCGGGCAGCGACATCGAGTTGACCATCCACGGCCAGCCGCTCGAGTGAGCCGGCTCACGCCGGCGTCGGCTGACCGCGCCGCAGCGCCCGCCCGGCCAGAACACCCGTATGCTCGCCACCGTCCTTGACCACCTGTCCGTTGACGACCACGTACGGGATGCCCTCGGGATACTGCCGCGGCGACTCGAAGGTGGCCGTGTCCTGCACCGTCTCGGGGTCGAAGATCACCAGGTCCGCGCAGAGGCCCACCTTCACCAGCCCGCGGTCGACCAGCCCGATCCGCTGCGCGCTGGCGCCGGTCATCTTGCGAATGCACTGCTCCCAGGTGAGCACCCCCAGCTCCCGCACGTAGCGCGCCAGGTAGCGGGCGAAGGTGCCGTAGACGCGCGGGTGCGGGTTCAGCCCGGTGAGGATCCCGTCGCTCCCCACCATGTGCGTCGGGTGGCCCATGATGTACTGCACCGCATGCTCATGACCGATGAACGCGACGATGTTGACTTCGCCGTCGTTGTCGATCAGGGCGCGCGTGACCAGCTCCCACGGCCGCATTCCGCGGGCGGCGGCCAACGCGTCGAGGCGCTGCCCGCAGGCGCTCGTCCACTCCGGCCGCGCCACGCTGCTGAACTGCACCCGCGACCAGTCGACGGCCACGCCGTGGGTGCCGTCGCAGCCGGTCTCCTCCACCTCCACGCGCAACCGCTCGTTGGCGTCGGGGTCCTGCAAGAGACGGACCACCGCCGCGCGCCCCTGGCTTTGCGCCCAGCCGGGGAACATGCCGACCAGGTACGTCGAGCCGGCGACGTAGGGATACGAGTCGCAGGTCACGTCGTAGCCGGCGGCGCGCTCGCGGTCGATCACCTCCAGGTAGTACTCGTACTTGTCCCGGTTGATGGGGAAGACGCACTGGTGGTGGGTGAGGTGCAGCGGGATGCCGCTGGCGCGCGCGATCCCGACGGCTTCCTCGGTGGCCTCCACCACGTCGCGACCGTAGCTGCGGAGGTGGGGCATGAAGACGCTGTCCCAGCGGGCCGAGGCGCGGCACAGCTCGGTCAGCTCGTGCGTGTCGGCGTGCATCATCGGCGCGTAAGTGAGGCCGGTGGAGAAGCCGATGCAGCCGTCGCGCATGCCCTCGGCCACCAGCTCGCACATGTCGGCCAGCTCGCTCGCGGTGGCGGTGCGCGCGCCGGTGCCCATGGCCATGATGCGGATCGGCCCGTGGGGCAGCAAATAAGCCACGTTGCACGCCACGCGCCGGTCGAAGCGCGCCAGGAACTCGCGCACCGTGCGCCAGTCGTAGTCCAGGTCGGGCCGGCCGTTGATGGACTTGTTCATCTCCAGGAAGAACTCGAGCGCCTCCTCGTTGCACGGGGCGTAGCTGAGTCCGTCCTGGCCGATCACATCGGTGGTCACGCCCTGCATGAGCTTCGGCTCGTGGCGCGGGTTGGCCAGGATCTGCAGGTCGCTGTGGGTGTGGAGGTCGATGAAGCCCGGGGTG
>JACPDV010000519.1:592-12521 GCA_016183835.1 Armatimonadota bacterium | reverse complement strand
GTGCCGGGCGCCGACGGTGAACCGCGCGTTGAGGTTGGGCTCACCGCCACAGCCGCAGGCGCAACCACGGCCGGCCTTGGCGCAGGCGTTGTCGTGGTCGATGTACATGATCGTTTCGGCGGGCTTGGTGAACAGCGCCAGCGCGATGCCGGCGTCAGTGCCGCCCGCGCGACAGTTCCAGCCGTACGAGGAGCCGTACGCCAGCGCCGCCTGCCACCGGTGCTCGCCGCCCTTGTCCGACGGGCAGCTCAGCAACTGAGTGTTCTTGCAGTAGGGCTGGATCTGCTCGTACCACGGGTGGAAATCCGCCGCGGTGCCGCTGCGCCGCCCGGTGGTCATCTCGTCGTAGTCCTGGATATACTGCAGTTGGCCCAGGGCGAGCTGCTTGAGGTTGCTGGAGCAGCTCGACTGGCGCGCCTTCTCGCGCGCCTTGGCGAAGACGGGGAACAGGATCGCCGCCAGAATCGCGATGATGGCAATCACCACGAGCAGCTCGATCAGGGTGAACGCCGTGCGTCGGTGCATTCTTGTGGTCTCCATGGAGTGGGTGTCGGCCCGCACGTCGCAATAGCAGCGCAATATTAGCAGCGGGAGCCGGCGATGTCAACCGGCTCTTGAGCGCAGGATGCGATCGGGATGTTGCGCCGGGCGAGTCAGCCGGCGGTCGGCGCCGGGCGATCGGGCGTGAGACTGCGCAGGCGGACCACGCGCGGGGTGACGCGGTGCTCGTTGCAGCCGCGCTGCAGCGCGCGTGAGATCAGGTCTTCCAGCTCCGCCGCAGCCATCAGCACGCGTGCGTTGAGGGTCAGGTGAGCCCGCCGGAAGCCCGTCCCGCCGGCGGCCTGCACGTCCACCGGCGCGGACAGGCCGGTCAGGTTGGCGCGCAGCGAGCCGCCGCCGCCCTCGAGCAAGAGCTTCAGGTGGCCGATCTCGCCGTTGGCGCGGATGACGCCGTGGCGCAGCGCCGCGAGCAGATCACGGGCCCACGCCTCGCCGTCGAACCCGGCCTCGCAGCGCAGCTCCACGGACGCGTTGCACCACGCCAGAGACGCCTCCGCCGCCGTGGCCAGCGCGCGGTCCGCGGTCACGGCGTGCGTGCCGGCCGCGGTGCCGCCGCGGACGCGCTCCCACCATGCGCCGAGGCCCTCCCCGGTCAGCGCCGACATGGCGGTCACGGGCGTGGCGGGCAGGTGTTCGGCGAGCCACCGCTCGAGCCCCGTGCGCTGCTCCGCCGACACGCGATCGACCTTGTTGAGCACGATCAGGTCCGCCTCGGCGAGCTGCTTCTCGAACAGGTAGGCCAACGGCGAGCCCTGCCCCGGGCCCTCCAGCAGGGCGGCGAACCGCTCGGGATCGACCAACACGGAGTAGGCGGCGGTGCGGAACCAGCGGCCGTAGTAGCGCTGCAAGGGCTGCAGCACGGTGGCCGCCAGGTCGGCGGCGCTGCCCACGGGCTCGTTGAGGATCACGCTCGGCCGCACGGCGTCGAGCAGCTCCTCGCAGCGGTCGATCAGGTCGCCCAGCCGGGCGCAGATGCAGCCGCCGGCGATCTCGGCCACGGGCACCCCGTTCAGCCGGGCGTAGCGGGTGTCGACCAGGTCCGGCGCGCGATCGTTGGTGATCACGGCGACCTGCTCGCCCCCTTCCGCCAGCCGCCGGGCGAGGGCGAGCAGGGCGGTGGTCTTGCCCGCCCCCAGAAACCCGCCCACCAGGGCGAACACCACCTCGCGGCCGGGCTCGCGCACGTCAGTCCCTCGCCTTGGTCGCCTGGGCCAGGTCCATGGTGCGCAGCCGCGCCACGCCCTCGCGCAGCGACAGCGCCACCAGGCCGACGACGATCCCCACCACCGCCAGGTAGGCCCAGACCGGCAGGATCTGCTTGAACGACATGGTGTCCGTCTCGAACATCTTCATGTACTCGTAGTTCATCCACTTGCCCAGCGGCAGGCCGGCCAAGAGGCCGAGGAGGGCCATGAAGTAGACCTCCACCGCCGCCGCGGTGGTGGTGGCAGCGGCGGAGAAGCCCAGGCTGCGCAGCGTGGCCAGCTCGCGCATCCGCTCGTGGATGCTGATCGACGAAACGCTGTGGAGCACGGCGCCGGAGAGGATCGCGCCGAACGCCAGCAGCACGCTGATGAAGATGATCGTGATCCGCAGGCTCTGCTCGACCTCCTGCTGGAGATCGTCCATCACCAGCACGGCGGCCACCTGCTCGTCGCGCTCCAGCCGCTGCCGCAGGCTCGCGCGCATGGCCGGCTCACAGGCGATCAGGGCGCTGTACTCCCCCGTCGGGTACACCCGGTCGACGATCCGCCGGCGCAGGTCCTGGTAGTTGGTGTAGGCCATGCCGCCGAAGGTGAGGTCGAGCACCCCGCCGACGCGCATGGTGGAGTGGACCCGCTTGCTGCGGCTGGCATAGGACCACTCGACCTCCAGCGGATCGCCCGCCTCGACGTGCAGTTTGCGGCCGAGCTGGCGCGGCAGGTAGACCAGCCCCGGCGCCAGATCGGGCTGCCGCCCGGGTCCGAGGTTGAGGATCACGTGGCGCTGGCCGCGCTCGTAACCCACCATCACCACGGTCACTTCGCCGCTGGTGCTGCGGATGTTGACCGGCGCCCCGCAGCTCCGCGAGACGCTCCGCACGCCCGCCATGCCGCCCACCGCCTCCGCCAGACGGCTGCCCTCGGCCGAGGTGAACATGACCTGCAAGTCGAACTGGAGCGTGTCGAAGACCCACTCCTGAATGGCGCCGCGGATGGAGGTGTAGAGCCCGAAGGTGGCGATGAGGAGGCTGGCGCCGCAGGTCAAGCCGCCGACGGCCAGGAGCGTGCGGCTGGGCCGGCGGAGGAGCCCGCGCGCCGCGATGCGCTGAAGCACCGGCAGGTGGCGAGTGAGCCGCATCAGCCAGTTGAGCCCCGGCGTGGCCACGTCGTCGCTGCGATCGCCGCGCATGGCCACGGCGGGCGGGGTCGCCGCCGCCGCCCGGGCCGGCCGCCAGGCGGCGATGAAGCCGACCACGCCGGAGACCACGATGCCGCCGATGATCACCACCCAGTGGGCGGTCTTCACCGTCGTGGGCAGGTGGAGCTGGTGGGCGTAGAGGCCGGTCATCCAGAGTGACATCAGGTGCCCGAGCACGGCGCCCGGGACGGCCCCGGCGCCGGTGAGCAGCGCGCCCTGCCAGACGTAGTGCCAGCCGACCTCGCGGGCGTCCAGTCCGCTGGCGCGCAGGAAACCCACCACCCCGGTCTGCAGCCGGACGATCCGCGATAGCGAGGAGAACATCGACAGCGCCGCGGCGAACATGAAGAGGAACGGGAAGGCCACGCTCATGGCCCGGAAGCCGACCAGGTCCATCGCCAGCATGCGGTTGCTGGGCTGCTCGACCTGATCCCACCAGCTCCGCAGCCCGTAACGCCGGCAGAGGTCCTTGGCGGTCTGGAGCACGCGGTCGCTGGTGCCCTCGTCGCAGAGCATGTGGACTTCGGTGATGACGCGGTTCAGCCCGGTCCACTGCCGGAGGGTGTCGGCGTCGATCCAGCAGATGCCGAACGTGCCGGGCGAGACGAAGGTCTGCTCTTTGCTGGCCGCCGGGTAGAGGTACTCCGGGCTGACTGCCAGGCCGACCACGGCGAAGTCGCGCTGCCGGCCGAGGTAGGTCGCCTGGATCACGGCGCCGACGCGGATGTCGTTGGCCTCCGCGAACATCCGGCTCAGCACGCACTCGCCGCGGTTGCGGAGGTAGCGGCCGTCGAGCACGGCAATGTCGTTGAGCGCTGGCCGCCGGTCGCCGGGGACGCCGATGAAGCGGCCCACGACCCGGCGCCGCGGGCGATCGCGGAGCACGATGGTGCCGTCCTTGACGGCCCGGCCCATGACCTCGCGCACGCCGGGGATCAGGCCCACCGCCACGGTCAAGCTCTCGGGCGCCTCGTCCACCTGCACCGTGACGTCGGCGAAGTGGTGCTTGCCGTAGAAGTCGCGGTAGCTGCCCTCCAGGTTGAGCCGCGCCTGGGCGAAGAGGACATACAGGCAGCAGCCGATGGCCATCAGGAGGACGAGCGCGAGCGAGGTGGAGCCGAGGGCCGCCGCGTCGCGCCAGACCTTGACGGTCAGGAGCGAGACCGGTCGCCGGCGGAACGCTGACACGATCAAGTCTCCAGCGCGATCGGCTCGACCGGGTGACGCTGCTCCTCGACGCTCACCACGTGCCCGGAGCGGAGGCGGATCGCCACGTCGCCCGCCCGCGCGAACGCCTCGTTGTGGGTCACCACCATGACGGTCACGCCGCGGCGGCGGGTCTCGGTCCACAGGAGTTGGAGCACCTGCCGGCCGGTCTCGCCGTCGAGCGCGCCGGTGGGTTCGTCGGCGAGCAGCAAGGCGGGCCGCTTGACCAGCGCGCGGGCGATGGCCACCCGCTGCTGCTCGCCGCCGCTGAGCTGCGCCGGGAACTGGTGGGCCTGCGGCGCCAGCCCAACCGCGTCGAGCACTTCGCGGGCGTAGTCGCCGTCGCCCACCAACTCGCCGATCAGCGCGACGTTCTCGAGCGCGGTGAGGGTGGGCACCAGGTTGAAGAGCTGGAAGACGAAGCCGACGACCTCGCGCCGGTAGGTGGTGAGCGCGTTGTCGTCGAGCCCGCCGAGGCGGCGGCCCATCACCACCAGCTCGCCCTCGGTGGGCTGATCGAGCCCGCCGATCAGGTTGAGGAGGGTCGTCTTCCCCGAGCCGCTGGGCCCCAGGAGCACCACGAAGCGGCCCACCGGGATGTCGAGATCGACCCCGCGCAAGGCGTTGACCTCCACCGCGCCGAGGTGGTACCGCTTGCTCACCCCGCGGGCCCGGACCGCGACGCTGTCGGTGGAGAGCTCGTTCACGATCCGGCCGGCTCCGTCGGCTTCAGCCGCACCACGGCGCCTTCCTTGAGCTTGGCCTTGCCGCTCACCACCACCTGGTTGCCGGCCTCAAGCCCGGATTGCACCACCACCTGGCGGAAGTTGTTGGCGCCGGTGCGGATCTCGGCCTTGTGGATCTTCAGGCCGTCGAGCCGCCAGACGTACTCGGACGGGCCCTCCCGGACCACGGCCGCGGCGGGGATGAGGAGGGCGTCATCGATCATCTTCACGTCGCCGTCCACATCCACCGGGGTGCCCACGCAGAGCCCGAAACCGGTCTCGGCCAGGCGCATGCGGACGCGCACCTGACGGGCCGAGCCGGGGACATCCTCGCGCTGCACGGCCTCGTGCCCCACCGCCTCCACGACCACCGCCCAGGGCCGCGCCAGGTAGCCCCCCGCGCGACAGACGAACTTGTCACCCGGCGAGAGGTAGGCGGCGTCTTCGGAATCGATGTAGGCGGTGACCCAGGCGGAGCCGCGCTTGACCACGCGCAGCACGGGCTGCCCCTGCTGCGCGACCACGCCTTCGCGCTGGAGGACGGCCACCACCCAGCCGTCGTAGGGCGCCTGGAGCACGTCGGCGCCGGGCGCCACCGCGCCGAGGGCGATCTTCGACTCGACGCGCGCCAGCGGCTGCCCCTCGGAGACCTGGTCGCCCTCGCGGACGTAGAGCTGGGCGATGGTGCCGGTGCCGTCGAACGCCAGGTCGGAAGCGACGCCGTCCACCTTGCCGCTGGCGGCGATGGTGAGCACCAGCGGCCCACGCTCGGCTGGCGCCGCCTCGACCTCCGGGATGCGCGCCCGGAGCGAGCGCAAGACCAGCAGACCCACCACCAGGGCGAGGCCCAGGAGCCAGCGGTTCCGACGCCTGTGTAGCCAGTTCTTCATGCGCTGTCCCGGCGCTCCCCAACAGGATAACACTCGGCGGGGGATCACGATCCACCGCGGGCTCCCGCAGACTGAGCGAGCGGAGCGGGCCGGATGGTTCCCGCGCGGGGCGTCCCGGCGGGCCGGATTGGCGGGTGATATAATGCTCGGAGAGGTGGGCCATGCCGCCGCTGCGCTACCGCATCGTCGAGGAGCTGCCGGAGGAGGTGCAGACGGGCGCGTTCTGCGACCTGGACGATCGTCAGATCCGCGTGCGGGTGGCGGTGCGGGGCGACGAGCTGGTGGTGATCGGCACGGGCGTGGACGCCGCGGTGGTGGAGGCTCTGCTGGCCCGTCTGGGGCTGAGCGAGGTGGGGGTGGACCTGTGCGGGTGAGGGTGCCGCGGGCCGGAGTGACGTGGCTGGCGCGGCTGGTGTGGGGCGACGAGCCGGAGACGCCGCGGCGGCCGGAGGTGGGGCGCTGGCTGCGCAGCCGGAGCGGCGCGGTGGCGGTGTGCGAGCGCTGCGCCCGGGTGCTGGTGGGGTTCGCGCTACGGGCCGGCGGGGCGCTGGCGGAGCCGGTGTTCGACGGCGACGGCCAGCCGCTCGGCGAGCGGCCGCTGTGGGACCCAGTGGTGCGGGCGCGGAGCGATTGGCGGCTGAGCGGCGGCGCGGCCGAGTGGCTGGCGTGGCTGTGGCGGCGGGCGAGCGAGCCGGAGTCGGAGCAGGCGGCGCCGCGGCCGGCGACGGCAGCGGATCTGCTGCTCTGCCACGCCGTGGCGTCGGGCTTGGACGAGCGGGTGGCGTCGGGCGAGCGCTGGCTGGCGGACGCGGCGGCCGGCGGCGACCCGCTGTCGGCGGTGGCGGCGTTCGACCGCGAGGCGCCGGGCGAGGCGCGGCTGGCGGCGCTGCAGCCGTGGTGCGAGGCGGACTGGCTGCAGCCCTACCTGCGCGGCTGGCTATGCCGGCGCTGGCTGGCGCTGGACGCGGGGAGAAGGCTGATGGCCCCGCAGGACGAAGTCCGGCTGAACGAGCGCGCGGCGGCGGTGTGGTGGTGGCTCTACCGGGCCTGGGAGCGGCGGCCGCAGACCGAGCATCTAGCCCTCTTCGCCGAGTTCTACGCCCGCTGGCTGCGGGTCCGCGGCGGCGTGCAGACCGTGCTCCGCGAGATCCGCAACCGGCCCTGGAGCGGCCCGCGGGTGAGCGCCCGGGAGGCCTACGAAGAGAGCCACGGCCGGCTGCTCGAGCCGGCGTTGGCGCTGTGCGACCTCGTCGGCGAGCTGCGCGGGCTGGGCTGGCAGCGCACTCCGGCGCAGGACTACCTGGTGGGCTGCTACAGCCGCGAGCTGGCGCCCCTGATCGACGCGCTACGCGGGCTGCGCGACGAGCTGTGCCGGATCGTGTGAGCCGGCTGGAGGGGCGGCCGGCAGGTCGCCCGCGCGGGCTGGCAGGTTGTGCCGGCTGCGGACGTCAGCGCGCCGGGCGGCCTGCCGGTCGCCCCTACCGGGACGCGGTGACGGTGTCTGGCGCCGAGGGAGAAGGGTATGAGCCGTCCCTATCGGATCGTGGTGCAGAAGGTGGTGGAGAGCGAGGTCACCGCGGAAGACCGCTCGACCCTGCGGCTGCAGGTCGATCCCGTGCTCGGCGAAGGCGAGACCGACGCGCTGCTGGAGGGGGTGTTGGCGCGCCGCGGCTGGGAGCGCGCCGGCGACGGGGTGTGGCGGAAGGAGCGCGGCGAGGGCGAGACGATGACGCTCGACGTGGCCAAGCGCGAGGTCACCACCACCCTGGAGCTGCGCCGCAAGGTGGAGCAGCAGGTGCGGCGCGAGCTGCGCGGCGACACCTGGAACTGGCGGCAGATGCGCGAGATGACCGCGCAGGAGCTGGCCGAGGTGCGGCGGCAGGAGGAGGAGCGGCTGACCGCGGAGGTCTCCGGCCGACAGGTGGCCCGCGCCGAGGAAGAGCTGCAGAGCGAGGTCGGCCGGCGGCTCGCCGAAGGCGCCCCGGAACGGCGGCAGGAGGTCAACCGGATCGTCGTGGAGACCGTGGCCGAGGCGCTGCGCCAGAAGGCCCGGGAGCTGGGCAACGTGGACCGGGTGGACGAGGCGTGGGACGGGGATGAGTACGAGTTGACGATCTCGATTCGTGAATAGGCTCTGCTCGTCCGGCTCCGGCCTCCCTCCCCTGCGCAGCGGCTGAGGGCCGGCGTGGGGGCCGGCAATCGAGAGCTGGATGCGGAGGAGATGCCCGTGCTCGCCCTTGACACCGTGCGGGTAGCCGGCCCCCCTCCCGGCCTCCCTCCGCTGCGCAGGGGGAGGAGTGGCGGGCCGAACGTGGAGGTTGACGTTGGCGGTGATACGGCTGGCGGATCTGCCCCTCGAGCTGACCACGGCCCAGGCGGTGGAGGCGGCGCACGCGCGCGACCTGGACTGGATCGTCGGGCGCCTGCGCTCACGGTTGTCGGTGCTCGTGGAGTGCGACAAGGCCGTCACGCCCCAGCTCTTCATCGCTGTCCGCGACCGGCTGAAGCTGGACGGTGAGGGTGGCTTGACCTGCCACCTGGTGCGCGGGCAGCCGCGGCGCAAGCCGCGCGCCGCACGCGCCGACCTGCCGCCCGGCCAGCGTCCCGCCGCCGGCGAGGCGCCCGACGAGCCCGAGCGCGCCCTCCGCGACGAGTCCGACCAGGGCTATCTGCGCACCTTCCTCAGCAACCTCCGCGCGGCGCTCGAGGAGGGCGTCGGGCGCGACGACGTGGTGGTCGTGCTGCCCCACCTCGACCTCCTCACCACCACCACGCAATCGGGCCTCACGGACCTGGCCAAGGAGACCCTCGCCTGGATCCACGAGTGCCCCGACGCGCTCTTGCTGGGCTTCAAGGACCCCTCCCTCGAGCTGCCCCGCGCGGTGGAGGACGTCTTCACCGTGAAGTACCCGATCATCGGGCTGCGGCGCGAGGTGATCGGCAAGCTCCTCCTCCGCCGCGAGGCGCGCAAGTTCTGCGATGGCGAGCTCAACCCGTATCGCTTCTTCAAGTATGTGAGCGGCCTCAACGTGCTGCGCTTCCGCCGCCTGATGCGCCACTTCGACACCGCACCCGACTATGATCCCGCCCGGCCGGAGACCGCCGACCGGCTGTATCGCACCCTCCGCGAGATGACCCTCCTCAGCGACTTCGAGGTGCCCCAGGTCGATCTCCACCGCGACATCGGCGGGTACGAGACGGTCAAGCGGCAGCTCGAAGAGGACATCCTCCAGCTCCTGCAGCGCCGCGACGCCGCGCGGGACGAGGACGAGGCGCGGCGGATCGAGGAGCTGATCCCCAAAGGGCTGATCTTCCACGGGCCTCCCGGCACGGGCAAGACGTTCTTCGCGAAGGCGATGGCCACCGCGCTGGACGCGACGATCATCATCGTCAGCGGGCCGGAGTTGAAGGAGCGCTGGGTCGGCGCGAGCGAGGAGAACCTGCGGCGGGTCTTCGCCCGGGCGCGGAAGTCGGCGCCGAGCATCATCGTCTTCGACGAGCTGGACAGCATCGCGGCGCGGCGCGGGATGTACTACGGCTCGGGCGTCGAGCACAGCATGGTCAACCAGCTCCTGACGGAGATGGACGGCTTCCGCGGCGACGAGCTGGTGTTCGTGGTGGGCACCACGAACTTCGCGGCCAGCCTCGACCCGGCGCTGCTGCGGCCCGGCCGGTTCGAGATGCAGATCGAGCTGCCCTACCCCGACGAGGCCGACCGGCGCGCGATCCTCGAGCTCTACCGGGAGCGCTTCGAGCTCGACCTGCCCGACGCGGTGGTGGAGTACGCCGTGGAGCGGACCGAGGAGTTCGCCGACTACGACACGCAGCAGCGCTACACCGGCGACCACCTGGCCCAGCTCTGCCGCGCGCTGAAGCGGCGCGAGCTGCGCGAGGGCCGCTTCACGGTGAGCCGGCGGCACATCGACGAGGCCCTGCAGCGGCCGCGGCACGGCAGCGTGGTGGTGACCGAGGAGGAGCTGCACACCGTGGCGTGCCACGAGGTGGGTCACGCGGTTTGCGCGCAGTACCTGCCGCACTGCCCGAACGTGCGGAAGATCAGCCTGCTCCCGGGCGAGATGAACCTGCCGGCGCTGGGAGTGATGATCCAGCAGGCGCGCGAGAACCGCAACGTGATCACCCGCGAGGAGTTCGTCGACCACATCGCCATGAGCCTGGGCGGGCGGCTGGCCGAGGAGCTGATGCTGGGCAAGGTCAGCTCGGGGGCGCAGAACGATCTTCTGCAGGCGACGCACCTGGCGCGGGTGATGACCGAAGAGCTGGGGATGGGCGAGCAGGCGGGGAACCGCGCCTTCCGCGTGCCGACCGCCGACGGGCCGAAGCGGTTCGAGGTGTCGGAATCCACGGCGGAGGTGCTGGACGGCGATGTGAACGCGATCCTGCAGGCGGCGTCCGAGCGGGCGCGGGATGTGCTGAGGAAGCGGCGCACGCTGATGGAGCGGCTGACCAAGCTCCTGCTCGAGCACCGGGTGCTCGAAGACGAGGAGCTGGAAGAGGTCTGGGAAGCGCCCTGAGCTAACCGCTGCCGATCAGCGAGCTGCTGGCGGTGCCGGTGCCCAGGCTGCCCACCATGGCTTGCAGGTTGGCGATGGCCTGCTCGGCCGCCAGGTACTTGGCGCGCAGCGCGCGCTCCGTGGCCGAGACACGGTCCTGCATCCGGGCGATGCGGTCATCGTAGTCGCTCGACTGCTGCGCCAGGGTGGCGATGCGGAGGCTGAGCGAGCCGAGGGGCATCGCGCGGCCGTTGAAGTTCTGGGTGGTTTCGTCGATCAGCTTCGAGAGGCGGTCGAGGAGCCGGGGCATCACACCGCTCTCGCCGGTATCCACCTTGCCGTCGCCGCAGGGTGCCCCCGGAGACGTTGTTCTTGTCGAGGGTGACGCCCAGATTGCCGAGGCGGTTGTAGTCGGTGGGGAGCCCGGAGACGACCTCGGTGAGCGCACTGCTGAGCTGCGAGCGCATCTGCGAGAGCAGGCTGTCGCCCCGCAGCAGGCCGACCTTGGCCAAGGTGGACGAGCCGTTGGTGGTCTTCAGCGGCTCCTCGGTGAGGCGGGTGGAGATGAGCTGCGCCGCGCTGTTGTAGGCGGTGACGAAGGCCTGGATCTTGGTCTTCAGGTCGGTGGCGTTGCGGGTCACGCTGACCGCGACGCTGGTGGCGGGGTCGGCGTTCTGCAGGTTGAGGGTCAGGCCGGGGATGACATCGGCGACGGTGTTGCTGGTGCTGTAGATGGGGTCGCCGTTGTTGAAGCCCTCGATGGTGATTCGGGCGTTCTCGCCCGCGGTGACCGCGGCCTGCGACTCGCCGCTGTTGGCCAGCAGGCCGGTGGCGGCCAGGAAGTTGCCGCTGGTGTCGCCCAGGGTGATCCCCAGGCTGCCCGTGGTGCGCGAGGCAAGCACGATCTTGTCGGTCTGAGCATCGTAGCTGGCCACCACGGTGGAGACCTGGGTGTTGATCCGCGAGATCACCTCGTTGAGCGAATCGGTGGCGGCGTTCCAGGTGATGCTGACGCCGTTGACGGTGAAGGCGCCGCTGGCGGCGAGGGCGGTGCCGAAGGTGTTGGTGTTGAGCTCGGCGGTGGTGTTGGTGCGGCCGAGGCGGTGCGTGCCGACGCGCTCGTGGTCGGGGCCGTTGAGGGTGTCGGGTGAGTTGAGCAGGCCGGCCACCTGGAGCAGGTTGCTGGTGTCGTCGGGCGAGCCGACGGTGATGGCGGCGGCCGAGCTGAGCTTGAGGCTGTCGGTGGCGGAGTCGTAGGAGGCGGTGACGCCGGCGACCGTGCTGTTGATGCGGTCGATGACCTCCTGGACGGTGTCGTTGGTGGCGACGTTGGAGGGGTCGTCGGTGTCGATGTTGACCGCCACCTGGGTGCCGTTGATGGTGATGTAGCCATCGGTGATGGCCGTGCCCAGCCGGGCGGCGGGCAGGTTGAGGTTCTGGTTCAGATCGACGTTGGCGCTGATGCCGAGCTGGGTGGCGAACCCGGAGGTGGTACGGGTGGCGGTGGCGAGCTGCTCGACGGTGACGTGGTAGGTGCCCACCGCGGCGCTGGACGTGCTCGAGGCGGTGACCAGGTCGGTGTTGGCGCTGGAGCTGGACGTGAAGGTCATGCCGGAGGGCTTGGCCACGGTCTCCG
>JACPDV010000519.1:0-496 GCA_016183835.1 Armatimonadota bacterium | reverse complement strand
TGTCGCGGCGGTTGTTGAGCCGGGTCTGCTTGTCCTCGATCTGGGTGATCGGGATCTGCTCGAGCTGGACCAGGGCGTCGACGAGCGAATTGAAGTCGATGCCGTTGACCAGGCCGCCGAGGGTGAGACTTGCCATGGTGGTTCTCTTCAGGTCCAGTGGAGGAGGGCGCCGAGCTGCTCCATCGCGGCGGGTCCGGGCGGCCAGGCGACGAGGGTGACGACGCCCTGGCCAAGGGCGGCGTCGAGGGCGGCATGGTCGTCGGGGTCGACGACGAGCGCGACGAGGGGCGGGTGGGGCCGGCGGCGGGCAAGGGCGAGCGCGGCCACGGCGGCGTGGTGGTCGCGGCCGGCGTCGATCAGCACCACGTCGGGCTCGTCGGCGAGGGCGGCGGCGAGCTCGACGAACGGGAGGGCGCGGAGCCGGTCGTGGGGTCCCAGGCACCCAGAGAGGTGGTCGGCGCGGGCCGCGGGGGCGCCCACCAGCAGCCAGCGGCGG
>JACPDV010000518.1 GCA_016183835.1 Armatimonadota bacterium | reverse complement strand
GCCGGCCGCCGAGCCCAAACCCGCCGAGCCGGCCGGCCCCGCGGAGCCCGGACCCAAGGAGGCTGCTCCGCCGAAGCCGGCGGAGCCGGCCGCGGAACCCAGACCCGACGAGCCCGCGGAGCCGAAGCCCGCGGAGCCCGCCGCGCCCGGGCCCGCGCCGGCTGCCCCGGGGCCCGCCGGGCCGCCGCCCGCGCCGGCCGAGGACCTGCGGCCCACGCTGACCGTGGCCGAGTTCTTCGGCGAGGCGGCGGACGGGCAGAAGGGGTGTGAAGGCGCCCGGATGCAGGCGAGCTGGGCCACCAACCAGGGCGAGCGCGCCTTCGACACCGCCGAGCTGAAGGAGCACTTCACCCTCGGCCCCGGCGAGGCCCTCCCGCTGGTCGACTCGCAGGACCCTGCCCGGCCCGGCGGCGTGCTGCTCCTCCAGGTCCGCAAGCCCGGCTTCGCCTGGTGGACCGTGCGCCTGGCGCCGGCGGACGGCAAGCCGGTCAGCCTCTTGCCCTATCTGCGCAACGGGCGCTTGGAGCTCGCCGTCCGCGGCGAGATGGGCGGCGAGACCATCCGCGTGGGCCTGGCCGATGCCAGCGACCCGCCCAAGCCGGCGCTCCTGTCGCTCGACCGCGTGGCCAAGGTCACCACCACCTGGCAGGTGCTCCGCATCCCGCTTCGCGCGCTCCGCGCGGTGGTGCCCGACCTCGACTTCGAACACGTCACCGCGCTCTGGCTGACCAGCGCCAGCGGCCGGCCGCTGACGCTCTATCTCGACGACCTGCGGGTGGTCAACCCGGTCGGCGACGGCGGACGGTGAACGGCGGGTAGTCCGCAGAGAGGCCCGGTATGGACAACGGTTGGCACGCCCGGCGCGTCCTCGTCACCGGCGCCGGCGGATTCCTCGGCGGCCACCTCTGCGCGGCGCTCTGCGACGAAGGCGCCGACGTGACGGCGCTGCTCCTCGACCGCCGGCCGGCCACCTGTCTGGCGCTCCTCGGCTACGCCGACCGCGTCACCACCGTCGAAGGCGATCTCCTCGACCACGGCCTGCTCGAGCGGATCCTCAACAGCTACGAGGTGGACACCGTCTTCCACCTGGCGGCGCAGGCCATCGTCACCGCGGCGGCTCGCGGGCCGGTGCCGACCCTCGAGAGCAACGTCCGCGGCACCTGGCTGCTGCTCGAGGCCGCCCGGTTGAGCGGCACGGTGGAGCGCGTGGTCACCGCCTCCAGCGACAAGGCCTATGGGCGGCAGCCGGTCTTGCCCTACACCGAGGACGCGCCGCTCTTGGGGTCGGGGCCGTACGATGCCTCGAAGGTCTGCGCTGACGTGCTGACCCGCATGTACGCCGCGCACTTCGGCCTGCCGGCGGCGGTGACGCGCTGCGCCAATCTCTACGGGCCGGGCGACCTGCACCGCTCGCGGCTGGTGCCCGAGCTGTGCCGCGCCGTGATCGCCGGCCGCGCGCCGGTGATCCGCAGCGACGGCACGCCCACCCGCGACTACCTCTACGTGGCCGACGCGGCGCGCGCCTACCTGGCGCTGGGCGAGGCCGTGGGTCGCGAGGGCGTGCGCGGACAGGCGTTCAACTTCGGCACCGGGCGCGAGGTGAGCGTGAGGGAGCTGACCGAGACGATGATCCGCGTGGCCGGCGCGGAACTGACGCCGGAGGTCCTGGGCACGGCGACGGGGGAGATCGACCGGCAGGTGCTCGACTCGCGGCGCGCGGAGGAGGTGCTCGGCTGGCGGGCGGAGGTCACGCTGGAGGACGGGCTGCGGCGGACGCTGGCGTGGTATCGCGAGCACGAGAGGAGCCTCGGGTGAGGGGTGGGCACGACACGATTGTGGTGGGCGGCGGGGTGGTCGGGATGGCCATCGCGTACGAGCTGGCGGTGCGCGGGCAGACGGTGCTCGTGCTGGAGAAGGACGACGTGGGCGCCGGCGCCTCGGGGGTGTCGGGCGGGTTCGTCTGCCAGCAGGCGCAGCGGCTGCCGCCGATGGCCTCGCTGGTGCGCGAGGGCGTGCAGCGCTTCCGGGCCTTGAGTGAGCAGCTCGGCGCGGACATCGGGCTGCGCCCGTGCGGCAGCCTGATCCTGGCGGCCGACGAGGCCGAGGCCGAGGCTCTGCGGCGGCATGCCGAGGCGCTGACCGCGGCGCGGGTGCCCACTACCTGGCTGGCGGCCGAAGAGGTGCGCCGCCGCGAGCCGCTGGTGCGGGCCGGGCTGGCGGGCGCGCTGTTGTGCGAGAGCGATGTGCAGCTCGATCCGCCGCGGCTGCTGCGCGCCTACCACGGCGCGCTGGTGCGGCTCGGCTGCGAGGTGCGCGAGCGCCGCGTGGTGGTGGAGCTGTTGGCCGCGGAGGGCCGCGTCACGGGCGTGCGCACGCGCTACGGCGACCTGGACGCGGACACGGTGGTGGTGGCCGCCGGCTGCTGGACGCCGGTGCTCCTGCCCGAGACCCATGCGGCGCTGATCCACGCGCGGCGCGGGCAGGTGCTGGTGGCGCGGCCGCGGCGGCGGTGCGTGCAGCATCTCCTGCTGGGCGCGGACTACCTCCGTTCGGCCCTCGAAGGTGGCGAGGTGAGCTTCACCCTGGAGCAGACGGTGGACGGGGCGCTCCGGCTGGGGGCCACGCGCGAGCGCGCGGGCTACGACTCGCGTCCGGCGGCGCTGCTCGAGCGGGTGGAGGCCAACGCGCGGCGCTACGTGGAGCTGCCCGACGATGTGGCCTGGTCCCACGCCATGGCTGGGTTGCGACCGAGCACCACGGACGGTCTGCCGCTGGTCGGCCCGATCCGGCGCGGGCTGTGGCTGGCGGCGGGGCATCACACGGTGGGCCTGGCGGCGGCGCCGTCCACGGCGGCGCGGCTGGCGGCGACGATCACGGGTCAGCCGGCCGACCTGCGGGCGTTCCAGCCGCGGCGGTTCATGTCGCCCGATCAGGCGGAGACGAGCTGAGCCATGGCACTCTTCCACTGCAACTTCCACTCCGAAGTCCTCGGCCTCGCCTGCTCGATGGACGTCATCCTGCCGCAGCCGACCATGAGCCAGATCGGCCTGACCGGCGCCGCCGGCGCCGGGCCGCACAAGACGCTCTACCTCCTCCACGGCATGAGCGACGACCACACCATCTGGCAGCGGCGAACCAGCATCGAGCGCTACGTGGCGCCGCTCGGCCTGGCCGTGGTGATGCCCGCCGTGGACCGCAGCTTCTACACGGACATGGCCCGCGGCCCGCGCTACTTCACCTTCATGTCCGAGGAGCTGCCCGCCCTCTGCCGCTCCTTCTTCCCGCTCTCCGAGAAGCGTGAGGACACCTTCGTGGCCGGGCTGTCGATGGGCGGCTACGGGGCGTTCAAGCTGGCCCTGACGTGCCCCGAGAAGTACGCGGGGGCGGCCAGCCTGTCGGGCGCGCTGCACATGGCGGGCCGCGCCATCAACGCCGAGGACGCCTGGCGGCGGGAGATGGAGAACACGTTCGGGCCGCTGGAGCAACTGGCCGGAAGCAAGCATGATCTACTGCACCTGGCGGCGGAGCTGACAGCGTCGGGTCGGCCCCGGCCGAAGCTGTGGGCGTGGTGCGGGACCGACGACTTCCTGCTGGAGCACAACCGGGTGTTCAAGGCGCACGCGGAGGGTATCGGGCTGGAGCTGGAGTACTCGGAGGGCCCGGGCGGGCATGAGTGGGGGCGGTGGGACGAGCACATTCAGCGGGTGTTGGAGTGGCTGGGGGTGTAGGCCCCCACGCAAGAGGCCCCACGGAGCAACCACCCGTGTGACACTGGCAGTCTGCTGCCAGTGTCTGCCGGGCATGAAGCGGCCTCAGTCAGAGAAGGGCAGGCTGTGGACCGTCGGAAGCCCTCCGGGCCGAGCCTGCAGTGGCACATGGCATTGGGGGCCGTCCCGGGTGAGAACGAGGACAGTGTAGCACTGGCAGTCTGCTGCCAGTGTCTGCACCAGCGGCGTGCATCATCAGCACGAAGGCCATTGAGGAAGCCGCCGCTGGCGCGACGTTCCCAGGATCTTGAGTGACGGTTCGCTCATGTGGCAAGGCTGTCCGCCATGTCCCGCCACGCGGCATCGAGCACGTTGCAGCAACTCTTGAGGTAACGATGCAGTTGGCCCGGCGCATCAACTTCGGCGTCGTACAGGTCAACTGGCTGTGTCGGTTGCTCGTCGGGCAAGTGGAACAAACGCCGCGCAAGCCACGTGTAGTCCTCGACCCATGCGCGGCTTGGCAGCCGCAGACGGGGACCCTCCCAGTAGAGCATCGCTGAGAGGCTGTGAGCACAGACATTCCGGTACCCGCGCATCTCTGCCAGCGGCGCTTTGTCCTCCGCAAGAACCCTGTTGAGGTTCGGCATCGACAACAGGCCGCTCTCCACAGAGCAGACCAGCCGACTGTACTTGTGGTTCTGCCTCGCCTCCTTGTTCAAGGGCTGCGGCCTCCGCGGCAGTATGGCGGCCTGGCGCCCAGCATTGTCAAGTGCCGCGAACATGGCCGCGAATGCGCCATGAACTGCGCCTCGACACGCGGTCTCGCAGGCTGCTGGGTCGCTGGGGAGGCAGGGCAAGGCACCCGTGAACAGGCCCCAACGCCGCCAGGCGTTGCCCTTCAGTCGCTCAATCGCCTCAGTGGCTACGGCCAAGTCATGCAGCGAGGCTAAGTTGTGCCATGCGAACTCATCATGCAGCGTTAGAGGGTCGTCCTCCCATCCGCGGACGAGGAGGTCGTGGCCCTCGCGCGCGTCAAATCGGAGTTCCGGGAATCGGGCGTCCGGTGCGCGGTGGAGGAGTCCGGAACGGTCGATTTGCTCCGCG
>JACPDV010000517.1 GCA_016183835.1 Armatimonadota bacterium | reverse complement strand
GGCTTCTCTGGCGCAGTCGGCTTCGGCTTGCCGTGGAGCAGCCGCGCGGCGCACACCGTCAGACCGATCGCCACCGCCGCGACGGGTGCGCCGACCCCCAGAGCGGGTATCATGTACGCGTAGTCGTACGTTATGCCGCTTACCGCAATCTTAGCGGCGATGAGCAGACACCCGCCGCCAAGCACCCCCAACGGGATCGCCAGCAGCACCAGCAGCGCCGCGGCCAGGATCCGCCCGACCGTTGGCCCGCCGGCGTGCGCCTCGCGGCGCTGCCCGCAGCCGGGGCAGTAGATCGCATGGTCGTGGACCAGCTCGCCACACTGCCCGCACGTCTCATGCTCCAGGATCTGTGTCATCCGCGCCCTCCCCGGCCCGCCGCCAGCTCGCGGCCAGCAGCAGCCCGCCCAGCACCGCGATCTCCAGCCCCACCCACTGCGCCGCCGACAGCCCCAGCATCCGGCTCTCGCGCTCACGGGTGAACTCAAGCACGAACCGCCCCAGCCCGAACAGCACCAGGTAGAGCCGGAACAGGTCGCCCTCCCGCGGCAGCCTGTCCCGCCAGGCGCGGAGCAGCAGGTACATCGCCACGCACCACGCCGCGGTGTAGAGCTGCGACGGATGCCGCCACGCCTCGTGCTGCCACACCGCCCACGGCAGATTCGTTGCGGCGCCGTAGCAGCAGCCGTTGAGGTAGCACCCGATCCGCCCCACCGCCTCGCCCGCCGGCAGCGCCAGCGCGAAGCCGTCACCGGTGGAGCGCCGGATCCCCAGCCGCCGCTTGGTCAGCTCCACCGCCAGCCACCCGGCCAGCACGCCGCCGAGGATCGTCCGCCCGCCCAGCCGCGGGTCGAAGAGCGCCCCCGGGTGCGACCACCAGAGCCCGGGCGCGACCAGCAGCCAGTGGCTCAGCCGGGCGCCCACCACGCCGCCGAACAGCGCCGCCGCCGCCACGATCCCCATCCCCTCGGTCGCCAGCCGGCGGCGCCGCGCCGCGTGCAGCAGCACCCACGCCGCCACCACGTACCCGGCCCCGGTCACGGCCTCGCCGGCGGTCATGTTCCCTCCAGCATGGCCAGCGGCACGAACCCCGCCACGGCCGGCCGATCGGTAGCGTCGGCGAACAGCCAGCGCCAGCAGAACGAGTAGCGGCGCGGCTCCGCCTCGAACGTGCCGCTGTGTACGCAGCACTGCCGGATCCGCGCCTCGTGGAAGGTGTGGGCGTCCATGAACATCTTCACGGTCACCCGGAAAGTCCGCTCCGCGACCCGTTCGAGCAGCGCCTCCTCGCGCGCCGCGCGCCGCCACAGCCCGCCCAGCAGCCGGCCCACGCCCGCCACGCAACGGCACACCCGCTGCAGGTCGCGCCCCACCTGCGGCGTCCCCGCCGTCTGCTCGCTCAACAGCCGGTCGAGGCTCCCGTTACGCAGCATCTCCATCACCGGCGGCGAGAGGTCCTGGAAGGTGATGGTGTTGCCGATCAGCGGCAGCCAGTCGCGCATCCGCTCGCGGCCCATCAGGCTGATCAGCGAGACCCACTGCTCGTCGGCGCCGCGGATCAGGTAGGCCAGGTCGCAGCAGTCCGGGTGGCTGCAGGGGAGCGGGATGAAGTCGTGCGCCGCGAGCCGGCCGCCGGTCAGCCCGCCGAGCCGGCAAAGGACGCCCGTGGGCGTCACCCGATCGTGCGGGTCCACGCCGCCCCGGCCGGAGCCGAAGGCCGGCTGGACCGCCAGCCCGCTGCAGTGCGGCGTGTTGAGCCCCAGGCCCACCACCTCGCCCAGCTCGTCCTCGTTGACGCCGCGGACCACGGTCATCACCAGCGTGGTGAAGACCCGCGCCTGATCCAGGCGCCGCAGCGCGGTCAGCTTCTCGCTCAGCAGCTCCTCGCCGCGCAGCGCCAGGTGCGTCTCGGGCCGCAGGCCGTCGAGTTGGAGGTAGACCTCGAGCCGCTCGCGCCGGCGCTCGAGGAGCCGGACGAAGCGGTCATCGCGGGCGATCCGGCGGCCGTTGGTGTTGAGCATCACGCGGGTGATGGGCAGCTCCACGAGCCGGTCGAGCAGCTCGGGCAGGTCGGTGCGGAGGGTCGGCTCGCCGCCGGACAGCATCAGCACGTCGAGCTGCCCGCCCTCGCGATCGATGGCGGCGCGGACGGTCCGGAGCACGTCGTCGATGGTCGGCAGCTCCACCGCGGGCATCGGCGTGCCGGGCGGCCTAGCCGCGGCGTAGCAGGTGCCGCAGGCCAGGTTGCAGCGGTCGGTGAGGTTGAGCACGAGGATGCAGGTATGCTGCCCGTGCGCGGCGGGCAGGCCGTCGATGTAGCAGCCGAGCCCATCGCAGCAGGCGCCCTCGCGGTCGGGCCCGGTGGTCAGCGGCGGCACGCCCCAGCCGCGCCGGGCGCGCCACAGCTCGGCGTCCTCCTCGTAGAGCGAGGTGGTCACGCCGTGGCGCGGGCAGTCGCGACGGAGCCAGACCTGGCCGTCCAGCTCCACCAGCGCGCCCTCGATGAAGGTGGCCGGGTCGTCCCCACGCAGCGGCCGTGCGGCGTGGCAGGCCGGGCAGACGGTGGTGGTCGGCTCCGCCGGCTCCGCCGAGAGGAGCGCGGCGTAGCGCCCGTTCTCGTGCCCCGTCAGCATGACCGGCCGCCGCGCAACCGCTCCTTGAGCGCGGAACAGCAGGCGCCGCCCCCGCTCATGCAGGTGTACAGCTTGGTCGCCGGGCAGCCGATGGCCGCGCCGATGGTCTTGAAGATCGCCACGAACCAGAGGATCCGCCACCCGAGCGCGGCGATGGCCGGCCCGCCGGTCACGGTGAGGAGCAGCGGCACGCCGATCATCACGCTGGCCACGCTCTGGCCGAAGCGCATCGCCTCCACGCTCAGCTCCTCGTCGGGCGACGGGTAGAGGAGGTGGACGGTCCGGGTGTAGAGCAGGATCACCGGCGACCGGCGCACCGTGAGCACGGCGCTCAGGGCCATCAGCAGCCAGCAGAGGAAGATCGGCCAGCCGCTGTGGCTCAGCACGCCGGCCCACATCAGGGCCGCCATCGACCAGCGGCAGAACCGGAACGCGTCGCGCGGCACCATCACCGTGTCGCGTGGAGTCATGACCCGTCTCCCCGCCCGCGGGGGAAGAACTTCCCGGTGCGGGCGCGATACGCGGCGTACTCGGGGAACCGGGCTTCCAGGAGCGCCTCCTCCTGGCTCGCCCGGTAGTGCATCATGGGCACGAAGACGCACGCCGTGGCGGCCACCGCCGCGAGGTTGTGAAAGGCCAGGCCGGCGCCGTAAGACATCGCCATCAGCGAGGCATAGAGCGGGTGCCTGACCCAGCCGAAGACGCCGTGCGTGACCAACGTCTGCGCCTCGTAGACGACCACCTGGTTGGCCCAGTTGCGCCCCAGCGCGAGGCGGCCGAGCAGGTTGGTCGCGCAGCCGCCCGCCACCAGCAGCATGCCCGCCACGCTGACAGCGATGCCCAGAGCGGGGTTGGCGAGGGGCAGCACGCCGAGGCGGTGGTGGATCAGCAGGTAGACCCCCACGAAGAAAAGCGTCATCGTGCCGGTGGCCACCGGGCTGCGCCGCTCCTCGCGGACCGTGCCCGAGCGCTCCGCGGTGGCGAAGTTGTACAGCACGGCGAGCATCAGCAGCCCGAAGCACGCCGACACGACGCGCGCGGCGATCGCGAACAGGTGCTCCTCGTAGCCGGCCAGTGAACCAGGTGCGAGTGGCATGTTGCACCCCGCCCCCCTCGCATTCAGTGTAGCCTCTGCCGAGGCGTGGCGCAAACGAGCCGCCGCCGGCTCCGGGAGGAGCGCCACATGTCGCTGGGGAACCCCGTGCGCGACACCATGCACCGCCTCATCATCGGCGACATCCACGGCTGCTGGGACGAGCTGCAGGAGCTGCTTGACCGCGCCGGCTTGTCTGACGGCGACGAGGTGATCAGCCTGGGCGACTTCGTCGACCGCGGCCTCGGCACGCCGCAGGTCCTGGCGTTCTTCCGCGACGGGCCGGGCCGGCTCGCCGTGCAGGGCAACCACGAGCGCAAGCACTGGCGCAGCTTCCGCGGCGAGACCGACGCCGCCCTGTCGCAGCGTATCACCCGCTGGCAGCTCGGCGACGAGGGCTATCCCGCTGTCTGTGACTGGCTCGAGCGGCTCCCCACCTGGATCGACCTGCCGGAGGCGCTCTGCGTCCACGGCATGTTCGAGCCGGGCCTGCCCGTGAACCAGCAGCGCGTGACCGTGATCGTCGGGACCATGAGCGGCGACGCGCACCTCCTGCGTACCTACGACTCGCCCTGGTATGAGCTCTACGACGGGGACAAGCCGATCCTGGTGGGGCACCACAACATCAACGGCGGCACGGAGCCCTACGTGCGGCGGCCTGGCGCGCTCACCGGCCGCTGGGGCCCGACGAGCCGCTCCCGGACACCCGCAGCTTCCGCGGCATCGAGCGCTTCGCGGCGTGGCTGGCGCAGCAGGAGGACCCGGAGGTCGACTGGCTGGAGCGGCTGGCCGAGCTGCGCGAGCTCGCCGAGGAGGCCCGCCGTGTGGCGCCGGCCGTCTTCGCGCGGGCCGTGGCAGAGCACGAGCGGCTGTCGGCACGGGTGGCCGCAGACGGGCTTGACCCCGCGACCCGGGAGGGCGGGCTGCGCTACGACGAGCTGATCGAGGCGCCGGCGCTGCGGCCGCTGCTGCACCGGCTGCGGACGGGCGGCCTGGCGGTCGAAGAGGTGTGCGAGGTGGTGACCAATCCGGCCAAGATCGTTGAGGCCGGCGCATGATCAGCATCTCGGAAGCCCCCTCCCCTGCGGAGCGGGGGAGGGACGGGGTGGGG
>JACPDV010000025.1:5528-8288 GCA_016183835.1 Armatimonadota bacterium | reverse complement strand
CTTGTCGGTGCCGGCGTCGGCGTACGAGCCGGCGGTGATGGGCAGAACCGGGCTGGTGAGGACCAGGCCATCGGCCCTGAACTCCACGATCAGGCGCACCGGATCGCCGATCTTGAGGGTCCCCGCCTTGGCCGCCTCCGCGGGGAAGCGCTGCGCATAGCTCGCCAGAGCGTCGAGCCCGCGGCGGTAGTCGCGCCGCTCCAGCCGTCGGACCGCCTGTTTTCGCGCCCCCTCGGGGCTGAGCCTGAAGACGATGGGCCTCAGCGCGGCGAGAAAGCCGTACACGAGGAGGACGAGGCACTCCACGAACACGGTGACGCGGAAGGCGGTCCACCGTCGGCGGGTTGCGGGCGCACTGTCCAACGGACCCTCCCCGGGCCGGCCGATCTGCAAATCAGACCGCCATCCACATCAACGGACCAGCGGCCAAAGGCGTTCTCCCCTCACCTGCCGCGCCGCAGCGCGGCGGCGCGGCTCCGGGCGTAGTCGGCCGACGGGCCCTGAAGCCCGAGCTCCAGCGCCCGGTCGTACCAGCGTGCCGGCTCACCCACGCCCAGGCGGTCCTCCGCCTGCGCCAACCCGTAGGCCGCATCGGCCCAGTCGGGGACCACCCGGAGCGCCGTGGCGTAGTCATACAGAGCGTCGGCGTAGTCGTTGCGCAGGCTGTGGATCCAGCCCAGCGCGTACCACGCTTCGGCCAGCCGCGGGTGGAGCCGCACGGCGCTGCCGAGCGCCGCCTCGGCCTCGGCGAGCTTGCCGGCCACGAGCAGCTTCTGCGCGGAGCGGTACGCCGCCGCGGCGGCAGCGGCCAGCGACTCCTGCTGCACGGCGGCCGGCTTCGGCTCGGGCACCGCCGGTGCTGCCGCGGGCGCCGTCGGCGCCGCTGCCGGCGCCGCGGGCTGCGCCGGGACCGCCGGGGCCGGCTGCGGCTCGCCGCCCACGAGGGGTGTCGGCGCGGGTGTCGGCGTGACCGCCACCTGGTCGAGCTGTCCGGCGGCGTAGCCGGCGCGGTTGAGCCACCAGCCGCAGTGCCGCAGCGCCTCCGCGGCCTTGGCGGGGCTCGGGTCGGCGAGGAGCTCCGCGCCCACCGCCCGGAAACTCGGCGGCGCATGGCCGAGGGCGGCCTGCAGCGCCGCCGCATCGCCCTTCGCCAGCGCGAGGTCGGCCACGGCGGCCAGGCAGTCGCACTTCGTGTACTTCCCGTGCTCGCGCCGGGCCCCGGCGGCGAAGCGCGACCTGGCGGCGTTTAGATCGCCGTCCGCCGCCGCCACGAACCCGCCCACCATGAAGTAGTCCGGCAGATAGCCCACCGCGTCCTTGGCTTGCTCCCAGTACTGCGCGGCCTCGGCGTCGCGGCCCACTGCCAGCGCCGCGGGGCGGCGAGCGGGAGGCGCCCCTGGACGCCGACGTCGAGCCGGTAGGGGACGCTGCCCGCGTCCGGCCCGTGACAGCGCGAGGTCATGCAGGTGGCCTCGACCAGCACCGGCTGCACCGTGTCGGGGGAGTAGTCGATGGCGTCGCGCTCCTTGCGCACGGCCTGGTCGAGGTCCAGGTCGAGCAGGTAGCAGTAGGCCTGGCCGGCGGCGAGGAGGGCTTTGAGGTCCGGGGTGCCCGCGGAGCGCTCCGCGTCGTAGAGCGTGTCGACACCGTCGCGCGTCTTGCCGAGCAGCGCCTGCAGCTCGCCCACCACGGCGTCGGCCAGGGCGGTGATCACCGCCCGCCCGGGCATGTCCGCCTGGGTCACCGGCTCATTGGCGACGCCCCGCCGCGCGGCCCGGGCCTTCTCGAGCGACGCGGCGAAATCGCCCCGCGCCGCCTCGGCGCTGATGATGAGGATGCGCGCGAACCAGGCCTTGAGCTTCGGGCTCTGGATCTTCTTGAGCACCTCATTGACGCTTTTGGGCGGCTCCTTGGGCGTGATAGTGGCGCCGCCGGTCGGCCGGCGGAACTCGCCGCTCGGGTCCCATGCGCCTTCGTCGTCCGCGGCGAAGGCGCACACGACGCAAGCCAAGAGCACACCCAAGGGCCACGCGCGCCTCATGGCAGACCTCCTCCCCGCGCCCGCGGCGCGGTGCGACAGACGTAGAACACTCGATCGCAGCCCGGGCGAGGCAGCTCGAGCGTGTAGGCCTCGTACACGGCCAGCGTGTCGAGCCCGGCCGCCTCGGCGGCGGCCCGCACCTCGCGCGGCCGGTGTGCGCGGGGCAGGCGGAACTCCAGATCCACGGTGGCGATCCGCGTCGCAGCGTCGTAACGGCTCCGCCAGCGGTGCGGCACCTCGGCGTTGGGCTCGTCGCGTGTGAAGAGGTCATCGGCCAGGGCGCGCTCGGTGTTGAGGTCGAAGATGAACAAACCGCCCGGCCGGAGCGACGCCGCGACGCCGCGGAACGCCGCCGCCAGCCCCGCGGGCTCGAGCAGGTAGTTGAGGCTGTCGAACAGGCAGACCACCCGGTCGAAGGCGGCGGCCAAGCCCAGCGCGCGCATGTCCTGCCGGACGAAGAGCACCGGCAGCCGCGCGGCCCGGGCTTTGCGCCGGCCTTCGGCCAGCATGGAAGCTGAGCGGTCCGCCCCGACCACACGGCAGCCGCGGCGAGCGAGCTCGAGCCCCACGCTCCCGGTGCCGCAGGCCAGGTCGAGCAGCGGCCCGCCGCTCGCGCCCCACTGCCCGCCGAGCAGTTCCAGGTAGTCCACCCAGGCGGCGTAGGGCAGGTCGTCGAGGAGCCGGTCGTAGAACGGCGCGATGCGGGTGAACGGCTCATC
>JACPDV010000025.1:0-5506 GCA_016183835.1 Armatimonadota bacterium | reverse complement strand
TCCAGCTCCTCCAGCCAGGCCTGGTGGAAGGTCGCGAAGGTCAGCCCGAAGGTGGATTCGAAGGCCTCGCCGGAGGCGACGCCGCGGCCCAGCGCCCGCAAGTACGCGCGCAGCTTGAGCGCGTCGAACGCGCGCAGCAGGTACTCGGTCAGGGACTTGCTCTGGGCGTAGGCCACGTAGGCGGTGGGCCGGTCGTAGACGCTGAAAGTGGGCTCGTCGAGCTGCTCGGCAGTGAGGAGCTGTGGGCTGAGCTGGAGATCGCGCCGGTAGTTGGGGAACTGCCCGGAGATCAGCACGGCCAGGCCCTCGTCCAGCCAGCACGGCGGCACGCGGTCGTCGGCATACGAGCGCAGGGCGACGTGGGTGTACTCGTGGGTGACGGTGGAGAGGAGCTGGTCTTGCTCGCCGGCGGCCGGGTAGGTGAAGATCCGCCCGTTGACGGTGCAGGCGGTGCTCCACTCGGGCCGCGGGAGCTGCCGCCGCTCGTGGTAGCCGCGGTACTCCGCTTCATCGCGGAAGAGCACCACCTCCACCGGCTCTTTGGCCTCGATACCGGCCAGGTCGAGCAGCTTGCGCCGCGCCGCCGACAGCGCCTCGCGCACGCCGGCGACGAACGGCTCGCCCGGGTGGTAGCTGATCACCGCGCCGGGGATCACCAGGCTCAGGCTCGGCTCGAGCTGCTCCAGGTCGGGCGACTCGTGGAGCGTCTCGAGCCATTGCCGGGCCGAGCCCACCTCCTCCGGCGCGGCGTGCTGATCGGCGTAGACCCGCCTGAAGGCGCGCACGGCGAGGGTGGTGCGGCCATCCAGGTCGTAGGCATAGCCCAGCCAGAGGAGGTACTGCGGCGACTCGGGATGCCCCTCGACGGCGGCCCGGAGGGCGGCCACGGCGGTGGCGGCATCGCCCAGATCGTAGGCCACACAGCCGCGGAGGAACTGCACCTCGGCCAGCCGGCGCTCAGGCGGCTGGCTCTTCAGCGAGCGGTCCACCAGGGCACGGGCAATCTCGAGATCGGCCTGGTCGCGGGCGGTGTCGTAGACCTGTTTGGCCCGCTGGTAGTCGGCTGCCCAAGCGCTCGGGTCGGCCGCGACAGCGGGGCCCACGAGCACCACCATCCAGCCCAGCCACCAGCATCGGCGCGCCATCATCGGGGTTCCGCGATGGCTTCAGTATACCACCACCGCACGAACCACAGCCGGTGGAAGCGGTATGGTACAAAGGGGGTGGATGCGGCCGCCCGGTGCAGGGGCCGGCGGCTTCGCCACGGAGACTTACATGGACGGTACCGGGGAAGGGGCGGCGGGGGTGTCCCTGCTGGCGCGCCTGCTGGGCGCCGAGGGCGTGACCGAAGTGCTGGTCGACGGGCCGGAGAGGGTGCAGGTCCGCCGCGCCGGCGGCCGCGAATCGGTCGCGGAGCGCTTCGCCGACGAGGCCGAGCTGAAGGCCACGGCTGGAGCGCTGGTCGCGCTCGTCGGCCGGCGGCTGGACGCGGACTCGCCGTATGCCACGGTGTACCTCACCGAGCCGCCCTGGAACGGCGCGCACCTCACGGCGGCGCTGGCCGGACTCACCGGCGGCGGCACGAGTCTGGCGTTGACCCGGTTCCACGGCGAGCCGGTGGGGCTCGACTGGCTGGTGGGGCATGAGTCGCTGACCTCGGAATCCGCCGACTACCTCCGCGGCGCGGTTGGGGACGGCCGGAGCGTGGCGGTCGCGGGCGGGCTGGGCAGCGGCAAGACGACGGTCCTCAACGCGCTGGCCGGCTGCATCCCCGCGGAGCTGCGGGTCGTCAGCGTGGAGGAAGGGCCGACGCTGCTGTTCCAGCGGCCCGGCGTCGTGCGTCTGTTCAGCCGGCCGGCGGGACCCGGCGGCCGGGGCGAGGTAACGGCCCGCGAGCTGGTGAACCTGGCGCCGCGGCTGGGCGCGGAGGCGTTGGTGCTCGGCGAGTGCCGCGGCGGCGAGGCCCTGGCGCTGCTCCGGTTGGCCGGCTGCGTCCACGGCTGGCTGACCAGCCTGTTCGCCAACTCGGTGGCCGAGTGCCTGAGCCGGCTCGAGGTGATGGTGATGATGGCCGGCTGCGATCTGCCGTTGGCGGCGATCCGGCGGCTGGTCGCCGACAACACCGATGTGATCTTGCAGCACCAGCTCCTGCGCGACGGCCGGCGGCGGGCCACGGCCATCGTGGAGGTCGAGGGCGCCGACGAGAGCGGTTACCGGCTGAAGACGGTCTTCGGCGACCCCGGGTGACCGCTCACCCGGGGTGAGTGAACCGGCCAGAGCATCCATGCTCGGCGGCCCTGGCAGACTAGCAGGCGTCCGTTCAGCCGCCGCGCTCGACCCCGTCGGCCCACACCGAGCTGCCCCGCGCCGCCGCCCAGGGCGTCATCCGCCGCGGATCGCCGCACCACAGCCGGTCCCTGGCCCAGTCGCGCGGCTCCGGCGGCGAACCGAAGTCGAGCCGGAGCACGGGGAACAGCTCCGCCGGCGGGTCCTGCGGCAGACCCTTGATCACCACGTGGTCGGCGCTCTGCTCGAACGGCACCTCGGCGCCCGTGCTGAGCAGGACGGCGCGCTCGACCCGCGTCTCGAGCCCGCCAACGTGCACTTCGCCGCTCCGGTCCCAGAAGCGGATCACGAGGTAGAGGTGGTTGCCGCGCCGGAGCTGCCGGCCGTAGGTGATGAACTCACACACCTCGCCCGGCTCCGCGTCGTAGACCGCCTCGCCATGCTGCTGGAGCCAGCGGCCGATCTGCCGGGCGCGGAGGACAAACTCGGGCGGGAGCCCGCCGTCCGCCTCGGGCCCGACGTTGAGGAGCAGGTTGCCGCCCTTCTGCGCCGCTTCGATCAGCATGTCGAGCAGGTAGTCGGCCGGCCGCCAGCGCTCGCCGATGGTGTAGCCCCAGAGCCGCCACGTGCTGACCTGGCACGACTCCCAGAGCCGGCCGGACTCGGCGGTGATGTGGTGCTCGGGCGTGCCGAAGTCGCCCAGGGTGCGCGATTCCCCGGCGCCCAGCCCGCCGTCGGCCGACTGCCGCGCGCCCTCGTCGGGGTCGGGCGTGCCGAGGCGGTTGTTGATCAGGATGTCCGGCTGGAGCGCGCGGATGCTCTCCACCAGCTCGCGGCTGCGCCAGGTGCCGGCGTGGTGCGGCCAGGCGCCGTCGAACCAGATCACGTCGATCCGGCCGTAGTTCGACAGCAGCTCGCGGACCTGCGTGTGGACGTAGTCGCGGAACCGGTCCCAGCCGGCCGGGTCGTGCTCGGGTCCTTCCCAGTAGGCGGGGATCCGCCAGTCGGCCAGCGAGTAGTAGAGGCCGACGCGCAGCCCGGCCTCGCGGAACGCCTCGACGTACTCGCCGACGAAGTCGCGCTCCGGCGCCTGCGCGGCGGAGGCGTAGTTGGTGACGCGCGAGTCCCAGAGGCAGTAACCGTCGTGGTGGCGGGCGGTGAGGACGGCGTAGCGCATGCCGGCGTCGCGGGCGGTCGCGGCCCACAGCCGGGCGTCGAAGTGCTGTGGGTTCCAGGCGCAGGCGCGGTCGACGTAGCCGGGTTGGTCGAGGTGTTCGCGGAAGAGCACCTGCTCACCGCGGCCGTACTGCGCGTAGGGGCCCCAGTGGATGAAGAGGCCGAAGCGGGCGGCGGGGAACCAACGCCACTTGTCGGGGAGGGTCAAGATGATACTCCGCGGCGCATGCTGCAATGTCGTGTGGGTGCGCGGGGTACCGCCCGTCGCCCGCTAGTCGTGCCACTCGTCGTCCGGTATGCCGGCTTGTCCGAGGATTGCCACCTGGGTGCCGATCGGCAACTGCCTCCCACGATGGTCCGGGACGATGACCTTGACACCGGTCGAGGCGTTCACCCACTTCCGGTGGCTGCCTCGCTGCGAGGCCCTTGAAAACCCATGGTTCATGAGGAGCCGCTCGACTTCGCGGCTCGTCATCGGCCTGACACGGCCCGGCACTACACGGCCACCTGTCGGACAACCGCCCCGGGACGCACCTCAATGGGCTCCGGCTCGAGGTACAGCTCAATCGCCTCGCGGATGTTGGTCAGGGCCTCCTCTTCGGACGCACCCGCCGAAACACAGCCCGGTAGTTCCGGGCACCACACCGCCCAGTCCCCGGTCTCTGGGTCCTGCTCGAGAACCACCCGCCAGGTTCGGTCGGCCATGCTCGATCTCCGGCACCACCCAGCACGGCGCACGCAACTCCGCTAGCACAGGATACCCCCAAGGCCGGCCCACGGTCAAACATGGATGACCCGGCAGGAGCCGCCGAGCCGCGCGGGAACCCGGCCGCCGGAGCCCGTCCATGGCCCGCACCCGCGTCGCCGTCCTCGGCTGCGGCAGCGTCAGTGAGCACTATCTGACCGACCTCCGCGACTGCCCCCACGCCGACGTGGTCGCCGTCGCCGACGTGGATCCGGACCGCGCTCGCGCCCGCGCCGCCGAGTTCGGCGTCCCACGGACCTGCGGCTCCCTCGACGAGCTGCTTGCCGTCGACTTCGAGCTGCTGGTGAACCTCACCCCGATGCAGCAGCACTTCGGGCACAACCTGGCCGGGCTGGAAGCCGGCCGGCACGTATGGAGCGAAAAGCCCATCGCCGAGTCCGTCGCCGACGGACGGAGGCTCCTCGACACCGCCGCGGCGCACGGCGTGACGCTCTTCGCCGCACCGAATGCCGTCACCAGCCCGTCCTTCCGCTGCCTGGCCGAGCAGCTCGCCGCCGGGCGACTCGGCCGCGTCTCCTGCGCCCGCGCGCGCTACGGCCACGAGGGACCCTCGTGGGGTCCGTGGTTTTACCAGGCCGGCGGCGGGCCGCTGTTCGACCTGGCGGTCTACAATCTGACCACGCTCACCGGCCTGCTCGGACCCGCGCTCGGCGTCATGGCGATGTCCGGCCGCACCCGCGACGAGCGCTCCGTGGATGGGCAAGTCATCCGGGCCGAGGCCGACGACAACCTGATGATCCTGCTCGACCACGGCGACGCGGTGTTCTCGTCCGTGGCCAGCGGGTTCGGCTACGGGCCGCACGACGAGACGGCGACCCTGGAGATCATCGGCAGCGAGGGCAGCCTCAGCCTGCTCGGCTGGGACTGGGAGCCGCACGGCGTGATCCTGCGGACCCACGCCAACCGCGCCGGCGAGCTGCTGTGCGAGGACCAGCACGGTTACCAATGGCGGAGCGGAGCCTCGCAGGTGGCCGAGGCGCTGGCCACCGGCAAGCCCACGCCGCTCGTCGCGGTGCACGCGTTCCACGTGCTCGAAGTGATGGCGGCGGCGACCGAGTCGGCGGCCGCGGGCCGGCGGGTGCCGGTCGCGTCGCGGTTCCCGGCACCGTGGGCGGGATGAGGGAGCAGCAGCCATGAGGCGGCATCTCGGTGTGACGGCGGCGGGTCTGGCCATCCTGCTCTGCCTCGGCGCGAGCCGGGCGGCGGACGACCCGGAGCTCAACCCGTTCGGCTTCTCGTGCGACAACCAGACCACCTACAGCCTCGCCGATTACCTCC
>JACPDV010000525.1 GCA_016183835.1 Armatimonadota bacterium | reverse complement strand
AGGTCGAGGCAGATCAGGTCGGCGCGCCAGCCCTCGATCAGCCGCCCGAGCTGCGGGATACCGACGGCCTCGGCGCCGCCCCAGGTGGCCATCGCCAGGGCCTCCGCCGCCGTGATGGTGGTCGGATCGTGCCGCACGCCCTTGTGGATCAGCGCCGCCAGGCGCGCCTCTTCGAGCACGTCCAGGTTGTTGTTGGAGGCGGGGCCGTCGGTCCCCAGACCGATCACCGCGCCCGCGGCGTGCAGGTCGGGGAGCGGCATCACCCCGGCGCCGAGCTTCAGATTGCTCGTGTGGCTGGCCAGCACGCCCACCCGCCGCTCCGCCAGGATGCCGACCTCGTCCGCATCGAGGTGGACGCAGTGCGCGGCGCAGCAGGCCACGTCGAACAGCCCCACCCGCTGCATGTGCACCACCGGCCGCTCGCCGTGCTGCGCCAGGCTGCCCTCCACCTCGTGCAGGGTCTCGCTGAGGTGGATGTGGACCGGCACGTCGCGCTCCGCCGCGGCGGCGATCACCCGTTCCAGGTAGGCATCGGGCACGGTGTAGGGCGCGTGCGGGCCGAAGCGGATGTGGCACCGCGGGTGGTCTTCGGCCAGGCAGCGGTCGACGAACTCCACCGCCTCGCCGAACATGCCTTCCGCACTGGGATGGACGCCGATCAGCACGCCGCTGGGACAGACCCGCATGCCGGCCTCGAGCCCGCCGCGGGTGGCCGCCTCGGCGTGCCAGTACATGTCCTGGAAACAGGTCACGCCGGCACGGAGCATCTCCACGGCGCCGAGCTGCGTGCCCCAGTAGACATCGTCGGCGGTGAGATGCGCCTCGAGCGGCCAGATCCGGGTCTCCAGCCAGGCCTGCAACGGCATGTCGTCGGCGTAGCTGCGCATCAGGGTCATCGCGGCGTGGGTGTGGGCGTTGACCAGCCCGGGCATGACCACACAGCCGGAGGCGTCCACCACTTCGCCGGGCACCATGTCGCGCTGCGGGCCGAGGTACTCGATCCGCCCGCCGGCGACGCCCACCTCCGCGCCCTGGAGCACCCGCTGGTCGGGGTCCATGGTGAGCACGGTGCCGCCGACGATGCGCAGGTCCGCCAACGCTCTCTCCCGGTGCGAGCGCATCTTATGGCGCTGCCGGGGGGGTGTCAAGGCAGGGCGGTTGACGCTCCAGCGGCCGGCGGCTATCCTGTCCGCAGCGTGAGAGACCTTTGGATCGAGAAGACCTGATCATCGCCACCCGCGGCAGCCGCCTGGCCCTGGTGCAGTCCGAGCAGATCGCCGCCTGCCTGCGCGCGGCCCACCCCGGGCTGAGCGTGGGCCTCCTCACCATCACCACTTCGGGCGACCGCAACCAGAGCGCGCCGCTCCCGGCCATCGGCGGCAAGGGCCTGTTCACCGAGGAGCTGGAGCAGGCGCTTCTCCGCGGCGACGCCGACCTGGCGGTGCACAGCCTGAAGGACCTGCCCACCGAACTGCCCGCGGGCCTGACCCTCGCCGCCGTGCCGCCGCGCGATGTGCCGCTCGACGCCGTGGTGCTCCCCGTGGGCGTGCCGGCCGAGAGCGACGACGCGCTGCGGCTGCTCGAGCCCGGCTTCCGGGTGGGCACCAGCAGCCTGCGGCGGCAGGCCTTCCTCCGCCACCGGCGGCCGGACCTGGGACTCGAGCCGGTGCGCGGCAATCTCGACACGCGCCTGCGCAAGCTAGACGAGGGGCAGTTCGACGCCCTGGTTCTGGCGGCGGCCGGGCTGCGGCGGCTGGGCTGGGCGGAGCGCATCTCGGGCCTGCTGGCTGCGGAGGTCAGCGTGCCGGCGCCGGGGCAGGGCGCGCTGGGAATCGAGGCGCGCGCCGACGCGCGGGTGCTGGATCTGCTGGGCGTGCTGGAGGACCCGGCGGCGCGCGCGGCGGTGACGGCCGAGAGGGCCTTCCTGGCGGCGCTCGGTACCGGCTGCCAGACGCCGTGCGGCGCCTACGCACGCCCGGAGGGCGACGGACTGGTGCTCCTCGGCGCGGTGGCCCGGCCCGACGGCACCGAGCTGATGCTCAGGGAAGCCGCCGGCCCGGCGAGCGACGCGGCAGCGCTCGGCCACGGCCTGGCGCAGGCCCTTCTGGCCGAAGGCGCAGCGAGGCTACTCGAAGGGTGATGCCGAGGGCGGGACTCGAACCCGCACAACCATTGAGGTCACCAGTCCCTCAAACTGGCGCGTCTACCTATTCCGCCACCTCGGCCGACTTAGCGGGCCCGCAGCCACGCGGCGAGGAACATCAGGCCCAGGAACCCGTAGGCAAGGTACTGGCTCAGCTTGTCGAGGTGCGCGTCCTTACCGACCTTGCCGCCGCCGCCACCGCCGCCGGCGAGGACGCCGCTCAGACCCTCCGACTTGGAGCTCTGCAGCGCCACCACGATGCTCAGCAGCACCGCCGCGATCACGCCGAACACCGCAACCACTTGGCCCAGGAAATGCATGTCAGTCCCTGCCGACAGACCGCGAGTATAGCACGCGCAGGCATGCTTGACAATCCCCGCGGACAGGGGCTACAAGGCTGGGTCAGAGTCAAGGTCGGCCGCGCGGTCCGGCCCCCTCTCCTTGCCCAGAAGAGGGCTGGGGTGAGGTCCAGTCCCGCCTGGTTGGCGTGGGACCTCCCCCTGCCCCCTCCTTGGCAAGGAGGGGGAACCAGGATCTTGAGAGGCGCCGGCACTTTGACCCAGCCCTGACAGGGGCTAGTTGCGGACGAGGAGCGCGGCGCGCGACTCGGCCACCGCCGCGCCGGGCGTGCCGTGACCCAGCTGCCGCCAGCCGTGGTGGTACACCGCCTGCGGGCTGCGCACGTGCTCCACCGCGTCGAACGGCGAGCCCGCCAGGCACAGCACGTTGGCCTCGCAGCCGACGGCCAGATCGGCCCGGGGCAGGCCCCACGTCGCGCGCGGGAGCGACGTGGCCGAGCGCAGGATCGCCTCCATCGGCGCGCCCGCCCGGCGCATCAGCACCAGGTCTTCGATCAGCGCCCGGCCGTGGGGTGAGCCGTAGCTCCCCGCGTCCGAGCCGCAGATCACCGGCACACCCATCTCGTAGGCCGCCACCAGGTGCTCGTCGTGGTTGTCGAGGATCTTCCGCAGCTCACCCACGGTGGCCTCGTTCCACCCGCAGTACTCGGGGTAGCGCCACTGGAAGTCCACCGGCATGAAGGTCGGGATCCAGGCGATCTGCTTGTCGCGCATGACGGCCAGGATCTCGCGGTTCATGAAGAAGCCGTGCTCGATGCTGTTGATCCCCGCCTCCGCCGCGATGGTCAGCCCGTCCAGCCCGCTGATGTGGCTGGAAGTCTGCAGCCCCAGCTCCTCGGCGGTGGCCTGGATCAGCTTCGCTTCCTCCACGTCGAACTGCGGCGCGCCCTTCACCGTGCCCGACTCGAAGTCGATGATGCCGCTCAGCATGATCTTGAGGTAGTCCGCCGTGGGAGCCACGTCGCGGATCACCTGCGGCAGGTCGTCGAGGCCCTGCACCTCGCGCGCCAGGAAGCTGCCGTAGCGCTTGGCCTTGCGGATGGCGAACCCCGCGGAGCGCATCTCGGGCGTGCGGCCCGGCTGCGCGGTGAGTTCCGCCTTGATGCGGGTGTTCACGCCGTGCACGTCGCCGGCATCCCGGATGGCCGTGATCCCGGCGGCCACGTTCAGCTCGAGGCTCCGCCAGGCGGTCTCGAGCAGTCCTTCGAACGGCTGCTTGAGGTGGGCCGAGCGCAACGCCTGGTCAGTCTCGTCGCCGTCAAGAAACAGGTGGCAGTGGCCCTCCACCAGCCCCGGCATGGCGAACGGCGTGCGCACCACCTCCACGTCGGCCTGCCGCAGCTCGGCCGGCGTCGCGCCGTTCTGCGCCGCCAGGTCACCGGCCACCACCTCGCCGATGCGGCCGTCGCGGATCACGATGGTGGTCTGCTCGGGCCGGTGGCGCTCGCCGTCGAAGCACGAGTCGGCCACGATCAGGCTGACGGACATGGCTAGTCCTCCTGGTACAAAGCGCGGATCCGCATCAGGCAGTCGAAGCCGTCCAGCTCGATGGCCTCGCGGAAGCCCGTCATGACGTACTCGTCTTCAGGGAGCATCTGGTAGTCACGCCCGGGCGTGCCGAGAATGAAGTCGAGCCCGGCGGGCATGGTCAGGGTGAGGAAGGCGGATTCGAGCCGGACCTTGAGCAGCCCGCCGTCGAGCGCGCGGGGCGGGACGCTGATGCTCAGGTTGGACAGCCCCACCAGCTTGTGCGTACCGGCCAGGTCGGAATCGGCGCCGAGCAGCCCGATGCTGTCCACCGCCCGCTTGGTGATCCCCTCCAGGTCCGCGGCCACGGGCCCCAGCGAGACGTCGATGAAAAGGTCGTCCGCCGTCAGGCCCCAGTCGCCCGAGAGGATCCGGTCGACCATCCTGCGCGCAGTCTGGTGCACCTCGGCGGCGGTGTGGTTGGGCACACCGCGGCCGCCCTCCTCGCGCTCGCTGGCCATCAGGACCACTTTGAACGGCTGCAGCCCGCGGATGTCGAGCATGTCCCAGCGCAGCTCGGTGACCGAGTTCATCACCGGCTTGCGCCCGCCGGCCT
>JACPDV010000524.1 GCA_016183835.1 Armatimonadota bacterium | reverse complement strand
CGGAGCCGGGGCGGCCGTGACGGCGCGCCTGACGGCAGACGGTGAGGTCGAACTGGCGGGCGACGTGGCGGCGGTGGACTGGTGGGCGGTGGACTACGCGCCGGAGCCGGGGCGGCCGTTCCGGTTCGACTGGCACGCGGGGCGAGAGCGGAAGGGCGGCGGGCTGGCGCTGACGGCGCCGCCGGCAGCGATGGGCGCGGCGGGCGTGGCGGTGAGGGTGGTCGACATCCGCGGCGGGACCGGGTGGATGCACGTCTCGGCCACCCCCTCCTTGCCAAGGAGGGGGCAGGGGGAGGTCCAGTCCCACTCCGCGGCACTGCCCAATGCGCCGGCACCGCACCCCAGCCCGCTCCTTGGCCAGGAGCGGGAGTCGGAGAGCGGCGGATGACGCGCGGTTGACGCCCGCCCATCGCGCGTGCTATCTTGCTCGCATGGACGGCGAACCACCGGCCTCGCCACCGTCCGGCCCTGCCGGGTCCGACGAGGACGCCCGGGTGGAGGCCCTGCTCAGCCAGTTGGCCCTCCTGCTCCCGCTGGGGATGGTGCTCTTCCTCGGGGCGTGGTGCTTCCTGGCGCCGTACCTGCTGCGCTCCGCCGGGCAGGACGCGGTCAGCGGCGCGGAGCGGCTGCTGGCGTTCGGCGGCCGATGGCGCTGGTTCGTCGTGCCGGGCGGGCTGCTGGTCATGCTGCTGGCGCTGGCGGGGCTGCGGCAGCCGGGCTGCCGGGCGGCGCTGCGGCGCGGCGGTTTCGCCACGCAGTCGCTGGTGAAGCTGGCGGCGTTTCTGCCCTTGATGGGCGCCCTGGTGACTGTGTTGATGAGCGTGCTGGTGCCGCTGCTGCGGGCGCTGAGCACGGTGAGATCGCCTTGAGCAAGCAGGTCCGCATCCCGGAACGCACGGAGTCGGCGGCGCTGCGCGAGAGCCGCCGCGCCATCCGCCTCGAGGACGGGCTGATCCTGGTCTGCCTCGCGTCCCTGTGGCTCCTCATCCTCGGACACCGCGGGCCGGCCGTGACGGCGGTCTTGTGCCTGGTGCTGGTCGCCCAACTGGTGATCGCCGTGCGGCGATTCCGGCGGGTGGGACAGGTGATCACCGAGCAGAAAGAGGAGATGGAGCGGCTCAAAGCCTCCGGCGGTTACCCCTTCCTCCCCGGCATGCTGCCGCCGCAGGAGCGGCCCGAGAGCGAAGTCGTGCGCCGCCGCCGGTAGCTACCCGGCCGCCCGCGCCAGCGCCTCGCGCAGGCCCGCCTCGTCCACGCGTCCGGCCAACACCCAGCGCCGGGCCACCACCACCACCGGCACGGTCAGCCCGTAGCGCGCCGCCAGACGCGGGTCATCGTCCACGTCGAACCGCTCGAGCGCGTGGGGATACTCGTCCCGCAGGCGGGCCAGCGCCGCCTCGGCGGCTTCGCACAGGTGGCAGCCGCGGCGGGTGTAGAGCCGGACGGTCAGAACTGCACCTCCTGCTGCTTCTCGCCGTCCACGAACACGCCCAGCACGGAGCCGGGCTGGCCGCGCACCTCCTGGTTGAACATGCCGCCCGGCTTCACCGTGCCGCCGCCGGCCTCGCCCTCCTCGCCCTTCAGCCAGCGCAGTGAGACGCTGATCTCCTTGCCGCTCTCGGGCATGCTCACCACCACGTTGGCCGCCCGCTTCCCGCCTTCCGCGTCGGTCGGCTCGCCGATGCTGATGCTCGGCTGCACGGGCTTCGGCTCCCCGTTGTCGGGCGGCGTCTGCTCGGCCGGTCCCTTGCTCACGGTGAGGTCCACGCTGCTCCCGGCCGGCCGCGCCATCCCGGGTGGGACGCTCTGCGCCATCACCGTCTCCGCAGCGATCGTGTCGCTGTTGGCGCGCTTCACCTTGCCCACCTGCAAGCTCTGCTGGTTGAGCAGGGCGCGCGCCTCTTCCAGCGACTGACCCACCACGTCGGGCATGGTCACCGGCTCCACGCCGCTGCTCACCACGACCTTGATCACGCCGCCCGGCCGCATCATGGCGCCCGGACCCGGGTCCTGCCGCAGGATCTGGTTGCGCGGCACCGCGTTGTCCTCGCGCTTGATCTCCACCACCTGCGGCGGCAGGATGCCCTGCGCCTGGTACTGCTGCTCAAGCCGTTGCCGCGCGGAGTCCACGTCCTGCCCTACCAGGTCCTCCACCACCAGGCTCTGCGCCGGCGCGGGATTCACCGGGTTGTCCGGCGCCGGCTTGCCACCGCGCGGGTGCATCAGGGCGATCATCACCCCGCCTCCGAGGCAGAGCATGATCAGCACCGTCACCACCGCCGTGGCCAGCGGGCTGAGCCGCCGTGGCGGCGTGCGGTCGATGGCGCCGGCGGGTGCGACGGCGGGCTCGCGCTCGCGGTGCGGCTGCGCCACCGTGGTGCGCGGCATGACGGTGGTCTGGTCGCCCGCGGGGAGCCGCCCGCTGAGCGCCGCCTGGAGCGCCTCGGCGAACTCGCGGGCCGTGGCGAAGCGGTCCTCCGGCCGGCGGGCGAGCGCCCGGAAGATCACCATCTCCACGGCCGGGTTGAGCTCGGGCGCGCTGTCGCGGATGGGCCGCGGCGTGCCGCGCAGGTGCTGCACGGCGATGGCCACCGGCGTCTCGCCCGAGTAGGGCGGCTGCCCGGTGAGCATCTCGTAGCAGACGATGCCCAGGGAGTAGATGTCGCTGGCCGGCCCGGCCGGCTCGCCGCTGGCCTGCTCGGGTGAGATGTAGTGGGGCGAGCCCATGATGGTGCCGGTGGCGGTGCCGCCCGTGGCGGCGAGCGCCTTGGCGATGCCGAAGTCCGTCACCTTGACGTGCCCGTCGTCGGTGAAGAGCACGTTGTGCGGCTTGATGTCGCGGTGGACCACGCCGCTCTGGTGCGCGGCGGCCAGGGCGGCGGCGATCTCCGTGGCGATGCGCACCATGTCCGCCGCCGGGAGCCGCCCGCCGGGGCTCTGCTGGATCAGGTCGCGCAGCGTCACACCGCGGAGCAGCTCCATGACGATGTAGTGGTGGTCGCCGTCCTGCCCGGTGTCGAACACGGCGGCGATGTTGGGGTGCGAAAGCCTACCGGCGGCCTGCGCCTCGCGCTGGAAGCGCGCCACGAAGTCGGGATCACCGGCGTACTGCGGCCGGAGCATCTTGACGGCCACGTCGCGGCCGAGGCGCTGGTCGGTAGCGCGATAGACCAGCGCCATGCCGCCCTCGCCCACCCGACCGTGAAGCTCGTAACGCCCGCCCAGCAGCATCGCCCTCTCCTACCGTGTGGCCTCGAGCGCCACCCTTAGAACGCGCATGGCGGCCGGTCCCGCCACGCGCCCGCCGTAGCCGCCGTTCTCCACCACCGCCGCCACAGCCACCCGCGGCGCCTCCGCGGGCGCCACCGCCAGGAACCAACTGTGCGGCGGCTTGCCCGTCTCGTGCTGCGCGCTCCCGGTCTTGCCGCACACGTCCACGCCGTCGAGGCCCAGGTGCGCCGCCGTGCCGCCCGGCCGCATCACTGCCCGCATCATCTTGAGCACCTCGGCCGCCGTGGCCGCGGAAAACGCCTGCCGCCCGGACTCCGCCGGGTGCTGATACAGCACCGCCCCGTCCGGCCCGGTGATGCGGCTCACCAGCCACGGCGCCATCGCCACCCCGCCATTGCCCAGCATCTGGCCCTCGGTCGCCACATACAACGGCGTGACCTGCAGCCCGCCCTGACCGTACCCACACGCCGCCAGCTCCGCCGGGGTCAGCTTGTCGCCCCGCGGGAAGGCGCCGCCCTTCACCACGCCGCCCGGATCCGCACCGGGCCGAAACAGCCGCGGCGCCTCGCCCAGCCCGGTACCCGCCACGCTGTTCTCGAACTTCAGCGGCCCGATCCGCAGCGCCGTCTCCGCCAGGACGATGTTGCACGACTTCGCCACACCGTCGAAGAGCGTCAGCGGCCCGTGCCCGTTCAGGTTGAAGCACTTCACCCGCGTGTGCGCGAGCACCTTGGTTCCCTGGCAGTCGAAGGAGGTCTCCGGCGCCGCGCTCCCCGTGTCCAGCGCAGTGGCGGCGGTGACCGGCTTGAACACGGATCCGGGCGGATAGTACTCCTGGTACGCCCGCGCCAGGAGCGGCTTGGCGGAGGTCTGCAGCCTGGTCCAGTCGTCGTCGATCCGGTTCGGGTCGTAGGTCGGCCAGTCGACCATCGCCAGCACGGCGCCGGTGCGCACGTCGAGCGCGACGATCGCGCCGTCGCGCCGGTCGAGCGCGCGCCGGGCGGAGTCCTGCACGGCGGGTATCACCGACAGCGTCACGTCGCAGCCGATCCGCACCGGCCCGCGCGCCAGGCGGTCGAGCACTTGCTGCAGGTTGCGGGGCTCCGGCGGCCGCGCTTCGAGCCCGAGCAGCCAGCGGTTCAGCGCCGCCTCCAGCCCGGCCTGGCGGTACTTGACCGAGCTGTAGCCGGTCAGGTGGGCGTACTCCTCGCCCTGCGGGTAGACCCGCTGGTAGCGCGGCTGGAGCGCGTTCGAGTCGCCGGCGACCCGGGCGTCCTTGGCCAGCTCGGCGCCGTCGGCGGCGAGGATCCGGCCGCGCCGCAAGTTCATCACCGACCGGCGGTTGTTGGGATTCGCGCGCAGCTCGTTGCCGCGCACCAACTGCCAGTAGCCGACCTGCACCACCACCGCCGCGAAGCCGGCGGCGTACAAAGTCATCAGACGCGGGATGGCGCGGGCGAGTCTCATCGCGCCCCCTCGCTGCAACGCAGCAGCAGGCCCAGCAGCAGGTAGTTGGTCACCAGGCTGCTCCCGCCGTAGCTGATGAACGGGAGGGTGATGCCGGTCAGCGGGATCAGCTTGGTCACGCCGCCGAGGATCACCAGCGTCTGGACGGCCATCAGGCAGCCGATGCCGGTGGAGAGGAGCGCGCGGTAGCGGTTCGGGTGCGACGCGCCAAGGCGCAGAGCGCGGTAGACCCAGACCCCGAACAACGCCACGGCCATCGCGGCGCCCCACAGGCCCAGCTCCTCGCACAGCGCCGCGAACGGATAATCGGTGGTGGCGGCCGGGATCCGCTCCGCGCCGCCCAGCCCCAGCCCCACCCCGCCCACCCCGCCGGCGGCGATGGCGAACAGGCCCTGCACGATCTGGTAGCCCTTGTCCTGCGCCTCCGGCCACGGGTTCTGCCACATGTCGAGCCGGATCCGCACGTGGTGGAACAGCCGCGAGCAGATCCACAGCCCGCCCGCGAACCCCGCGCCGCCGAGCCACAGGTAGCCCGCCTGAGCCGTGGCGGCGTACATCATCGAGAGGAAGGTGCCGAAGAACAGGAGCGCGGTGCCGAGGTCGCGCAGGCCAACCAGGAGCACCATGCCGAAGCCCCACATGAGCACTACGGGGCCGAGGTAGCGCGGGTCCGGCAGCTCGATCCCGAGCACGCGCCGGCCACCGTCCACGAGCATGTCGCCGCGGCTGTCGAGGTAGCCGGCAAGGAAGAAGACCAGGGTCACCTTGGCCAGCTCGCCGGGCTGCAGCGCAATGGGTCCGAGTTTGAGCCAGAGGCGCGCGCCGTGGCTCTCATGGCCGAGCACCATCGTCATCAGCAGCAGCACGGCGGTGAGCAGGCCGAACAGGTAGCGGTAGTCGCGGAAGCGGTCGATGTCGCCGCGGAGCGTGACGGTGAGGAGGAGCACCGCCAGCGAAACCCAGAGCCAGTTGACCTGCTTCTGCGCCTGACCCGGGGCGAGGCTGAAGATGATGGTCACGCCCAGGCCGGTGAGACCGAGGCTGAGCGGGAGGAGCACCTGGTCGGCGCCGCGATGGCGGCGGGCGAGGACGAGGTGGCAGAGCAGCGCGGCGAGGGCGAGCTGCCCCCAGAGGAGGGCGATGGCGGGCACGGTGAGCTCGGGCCGCCCGGTCAGGCCGGCTTCGAGCGTGGCGCCGCCGGCCACGGCGACCAGCACCATGCCGGCCAGGCCGATGCCCAGCGCCGTCACCATCAGCGCCCGTTCGCGGCGTCGCGGCAAGGTCTCTCCTCGTGCCCGGCGGGGCTATGCCTTGGCCAGGCAGCGGGCCAGGACCACCGTGATGTTGTCGCTCCCGCCCCCGTCGTTGGCCGCGTCCACCAGCTCGCGAGCGGCGTCCGCGAGGGTCTGCCGGCGGTGCAGCATCTCCCGGATGGCGTCGTCGGGGACGTGGTTGGTCAGTCCGTCGCTGCAGATCAGGAGCACGTCGTCGGACCCGGTGTCGGCAGTGCCGGTGCGCACCTCGGCGTGCGTGCCGAAGCCGAGCGCGCGGGTGAGCACATTGCGGCTGGGATGGTCGCGCGCCTGCTCGGCCGTGATGATCCGCTGCCGCACGAGCTCGGCGACCCAGGAGTCATCGTCGGTGAGCTGCCGCAGGTCGCCGTCGCGGAGCAGGTAGGCGCGGCTGTCGCCGACGTGGAGCCACTCGAGCCGCCCCGGCCTGACCGCGGCCACGGTCAGGGTGCAACCCATCCCCTCGCGCCCCTCGCGGGCGGCTTCGAGAATCTCCTGGTGCGCCCGCTCGGCCGCCTTTTCAATGGAGGGGAGCAGCACCTGCCCTTTGCGTGCAATGTGGGCCAGCTCCGCGAGGCTGTCCACGGCGATCCGGCTGGCGACCTCCCCCGCCGCGTGGCCGCCCATCCCGTCGGCCACGGCGCAGAGCAGTCCGTCGGGCAGCTCCTCCACCACGGAGCTGTCCTCGTTCTCCGTCCGAGTGCGCCCGACGTCGCTCAGACAGGCATGTTCCGGCATGGTTACCTTTCGAAGCGCAGGACCGTCTCGCCGATCTGAATCTCGTCACCGGGCTGCAGCTCGGCAGCCTTGCCCGAGGGCATCGTCCGCCCGCAGAGGAGCGTCCCGTTGGTGCTGCCGAGGTCTTCGAGCCAGCCGCCGCCGCCGGCCGGGAAGGCGCGCGCGTGGTGGCCGCTGCAGTAGGCGTCGTCCACACGGATCAGGTTGTCGCCCGCGCGCCCGATCGTTACGTCGCCGCGCAGCGGCCAAGCGCGGCCAACCTCCCGCCCGGCGGCGCCGGCGACCACCACCAGCCGCGGCTCGCCCGCCGCCGCCGGCGCGAGCGCCGCCCGCGCCGCCGCGCGCAGATCGTCCGTGGCCGTGCGGTAGAGCTGCCAGAGGAACACCGTGAGCAGCGCCAGAAAGAGCACTCGGCCGGCCAAGAGCGCGATGTCGAGCACCTCAGCACTCCCGGAAGCGGTATTGTACCGGACCGAAGGCGATCACGTCGGAATCGCGGAGCGGCAGCTCGGTCACCGGGTTGCCGTTGACGCGCGTGCCGTTGGTGCTCTGCAGGTCGATCAAAACGAACTCCGGGCCGCGCGGCTCGAGACGCGCATGCTCGCGCGACACGTCGCTGCTGTCGAGGACCAGATCGCACCCGGGGTCGCGGCCGACCACACAGCCCCGCGCCGGCACGCGGAACGCCGGCCCGCGGGCCAGCGGCACGAGCTCGGCGTCGCCCGGCCCGGGCGCCACGCCGGCACTGACCCGCAGCTCGCCGGCGGGCAGATCGTCGCGCGCCTCGAACCGCACGCGCAGCCGCCCGGCCAGCGCCCAGCCCTTCTGCGCGATCTGCTGCTCCACACGGGCCAGGGCCTCGGCGGCCAGCTCGTCGCGTTGGGGGCCGAGGGCGCGGTGGTCGGTCAGCGACAGACTGACGATGAACCCGTTGGTGGCCACGGGGGCGCCGTCGCGCTCCTCGGCGTGGAGGCTCTCGACCACCGCGGGCGGGATGGCGCGAGGGTGCAATCCGCCACGGAAGAACCGCGCGAACCCACCTTCGATGAGTCGCGCCAGTCGCCGTTCGAGCCCCGCCAGGAGCCCCACGACTGCTTCCGCTCCGCCGGATCCGGCCTACTGTAGCACCCCGCCGCCGGAGCCGTCAACCGGCCCGGAGGGCGGTTGACAGCCCTTCTGGGCGCGCTTATACTCCCGCCGACAGCGTCGGCCGGGCCGGCCGAGGAGGGCGCTCACATGCCGATTGTGCGGTTGCACGGCTCCGAGAGGTCTATCGAGGTGGGCAAGGGCGCCAACCTCCGGCGCAGCCTCATGCTCCACGGCATCAACCCCTACGCCGGCGTCTACCGCGTGCTCAACTGCTACGGCATCGGCCTGTGCGGCACCTGCTGGGTGGAGGTCATCGAGGGCGAAGAGAACCTCTCCGCACCCACCCGCATGGAGTCCCTCAACTTCCGCCAACCGCTCAAGCGCGGACGCCGGCTGGCCTGCCAGACCCGCGTCTACGGCGACTGCGTGATCAAGCTCCAGACCGACTGACGGCAGCCGCTTGGACGCGCCCTACAGGGTTGACGGGGTGGGTGCCGTGCGTTAGACTCAGCCGTCGTGCAGGACGCCTGCCCGCGCAGTGGAGCCGTGCATGTGGTTCGGCTCGAAGGAAGGCCGTGAGGCCTCACGAGCGCTGGCACAGTTCGGCAGCCTGGGTGTCGCGCTGGCCCTGAGTGTGGCGTTCTTCGCCTGGGTCGGCCTGGCCTTGGATCGCCGCTTCGGCACGGAGCCGGTGGGTGTGGCGGTGATGAGTCTCCTGGGCTCGGCCGCCGCGCTGTACAAGGTGATCCGGGACGTGAGCCGGTGGAACGACGACAAGGACGATTAGACGGACGGATAGCCTGAATGCGCCCCCTCGACGACACTTTCGCCGATCGCGTTAGGGAGACCTCGCTGGGACTCGGGGGACTCGTCTTCCTGTTCCTCCTGGCTCAGCCGGATCTCGCCGTGCCGGTCTGCCTTGCCCTCGGGCTGGGTGCCTCGCTGCTGGTCTGGCGCAGCGCGCAGCTCGTCGGCGGCGCGCTCGAGCGGCGGCGCTGGCGGGCGCGCGACGTGGCGCGGCTGGCGGGGATCCAT
>JACPDV010000501.1 GCA_016183835.1 Armatimonadota bacterium | reverse complement strand
GTTCTTGCCCGGGGGGTAGGCGATCCGTATACTCTCAACCACCAGAAGGGCTATCTTCGACTGGGAGGAGCTACGATGGAGCGCGATCTCGTTGGCTACGCCGGCAACCCGCCCGAGGTGGAGTGGCCCCACGCCACGGTGCAGGTGCTCCAACGCTCCCTGGAGCGGATGTACGCCGAGCACGGCAGCCCCGCCGCCGCGCCCCGGGCCGAACAGCGGCTGCAAGTGCTCGGGCCCGGCTGCCGGCGCTGCGACGCGCTGTTCGAGACCACCCGCCGCGCGCTCCGCTCAGTGGGCAAGCCCGACGTATCCGTCGAGCGGATCACCGACCTGGACCGCATCGCCGCCTACGGGCCGCTCCTCACCCCCGCGCTGGTGGTGGACGGCACCATCGTCTGGAGCGGGCGCACGCCGTCCGAGCCGCGCCTCCGGCAGATCCTCGAAGAGCAGCTCCGCTGAGGGAGGGCCGGCATCTTGTCCCCGCTCTGCCTGTTCGTGGCCACGCTCGCCGCCATCCCCGACATGGTCGCGCCCGCCGATACACGGGCCGACCGCGGCGACGTGCCCGGCTCGCCGCACATCACCGGGCCTACGAGCCCCATCCACCGCTTCTACAACGACGACGTGGAGATCAGCTTCTGGCACGGCCCCGGCGCGATGACCTTTGATTTCGCCAAGAACGACGTCTGGGACCGGCGCTACCTGGCCGCGAACAAGCGCCCCATCACCCTCGACGACGTGCACCGCGTCTGCTTCGGCGACGAGCAGGCGGTCGCCCACCTGCGCAACCCCAACGGCCCGCACGGCTCCGACCTGGGGCTGCCCAACGCCCCGCACGCCCTCTACCTCGCCTACGACTTCCCCTGTCCCAAGCCCGTCGGGCAGCTCATCCTGCGCTGTTCCGAGCTGGACGCTCAGCCCACCTGGCGGGCTGGCCCGGCCGGCGCCGACACGCTCGCTGTCCACGCCACCGCAGGCGGGGCGAAGGCGGGCGTGTGGGCCTTCCTCCATCGCACGCGCAACCTGTTCGTCGTCCGCGGCGAGTACGCCGGGCTGACCGCGCCGCTCGAGATCCAGCTCTACCGCCACCGCGACACCACGCCGGAGCACACCAGCGTCGCGGGTCTGGCGCACTTCGGCGGCGACACCGGCTACGACTACTCCCGGGATCGCGACAACGGCCCGCTCCCCGACCCCACCGCCGGCGCCGACGGCCGCTGCTTCTGGATCCGCCAGCGCTTCGCAGCCGACCCGACCTTCCCCCACGGCTTCGAGTCGGTCCTCATGGGCCGCCTCACCGGTATGCCGTACGACACCAAGGCCGCCGACGGCGTGGCCGGCGCCGGGGTGAAGGCGACGATCCATCCGCTCACCGACGAGACCCGCAACGACGTGGTCGGCTGGCTCAAGGAGCTGCGCCTCGCCGCCGAGCGCGTCAACGACTCACCGGGCGGCGCTCTGGCGACGGCCACCATCCGCGCACCCGCTCCGCAGTTCACGCTCTACCTGGCCGTCGTCACCACCCGCGACGCCGCCGACCCGCTGGCCGCCGCGCGCAGGCTGCTGGCCGAGGCGGCAGACAAGGGCGAGCAGGCGGCGCTCGGCGACAGCCTCTCCGCCACCCGGGCGCAACTCCACGACTGGCGCCTGTCGCGCGTGATGCACTACAACGCCACGTCCTGCACCTGGGCCGACGCCACGCCCTGGCACGGCGACTACCACTTCAACGAGGGCTGGTACACCGACACCATCGTGTCCGGCGGCTCGGACGAGCTGGAGCAGCGGCTGCGGATGTTCGAGGAGATGCTCCCGGCGCTGCGCCGCAACGCGCGGGAGGTCTACGGCTGCCGCGGCCTGGCCTTCTCGCTCGTCCACTACCCCATCCGCGCCGAGCGGGTGGTGTACTCCAACGTCGTCTGGGAATGGGGCCTGGAGAACACCGCCCTCATGCTCCAGCCCTTCTGGCAGACGTTCGAGTACACCTGGGACCGCGACTTCCTGCGCCGCCGGGCGTACCCGATGATGCGCGAGGGGGCACGCTTCTACGCCGACTACGTCAAGCGCGGCGACGACGGCTTCCGGCACGTGGTCCCCACGGTGTCGCAGGAACACTGGGGCTTCACGCCGCAGTACCGGCTGAACCGCGACTCGGTGGGTGCCCTGAGCTTCATCCGCTATCACCTTCAGGCGTCTGTGCAGGCCGCCGAGATCCTGGGCGTGGACGCCGCCGAGCGCGCGCAGTGGGCGGCGATCGCCGACCGCCTGGCGCGCTACCCGACCCTCGACACCCCCGCCGGGCCGGTCTTCTGCGACGTGCGCGACGCGCCGGAGATCCTGGAGTACAACATCACCGCAAACCTGGTCATGTCGCTCTGGACCGAGGGCATCGGGCTCGACTCGCCGGCCGACCAGCTCGCCCTGGCGCGCCGCTCCTACGCCGCCATCCCGCTCAAGGAGCGCAGCCCGCGGCCCGGTTACCTGCGGCAGATCGAGCTGAACCTGGGACTCCTGGAGCAGCCCTACCTCTCGCCCCAGGGCCGCGTGCTCTCCTGGCCGGGGCGGATCCACCTCTACGCAGGCGTGCCGGCCGGGGTGGCGCTGACCGACCACTTCGAGCGCCTCCGCGCGGTCGGCGGGTTCGAAGTCTCCGCCGCGCACGCGGGAACCGAGGTCCAGCGGCTGCGCATCCGCTCCCTGGCGGGCCATCTCTGTCGCGTGAAGAGCCCCTGGCCGGCCGGCGACGTGGAGGTGGTGGAGTGGCCCTCGCGCAAGCCCGTGCCGCACCGGGCCGAGGGCGACACGCTCACCTTCCCGACCCGCCCGGGCACGACCTACGCGCTGCTCGCCGGGCCGGAGCGGGCCGAGGCGCGGCGCCGGTCTGAGACGGCCGAGAAGCTTCTCGGGCGCTGGGTCTTCACCGGCCGAGGTGGCGGGAGCGGCCCGACCGCGAAGCTGGTCGGCCCCGCCGCGCTGCGCGACGGGCTGGCGCTGAACGGTGAGGCTGCCTACGCGAGGGTCGAGCGGCAGGCGGCGTTCGACTTCGCGGCGGGCGAGAGCTTTGCCATCGAGATCGAGTTCCGGGTGCCCGCCGGGCTGCCGCCAACCATCGTGCCGCTGGTCTGCAGCATGGCCGAGCGGCAGTACTGCCTGACGCTCCACGACGGGCGGGCCAGTCTCTACCTGTCCTCACCGAATGGCGCCGTCTGGTGCCGGGTGCTGGGCGAGACGAGCCTCACCGACGGCCGCTGGCACACCCTCCGCGCGGTGCGCGACGCCGCCGCCGGCGAGCTGCGGATGACGGTGGACGGGCGACTGGAGGGCACGGCCGCCGATCTGACCACCGGCGACTTCGCCAGCACGGCGCCGCTCACCATCGGCGCCTACCTGTGGGGCGAGCACACCCGCTAC
>JACPDV010000535.1 GCA_016183835.1 Armatimonadota bacterium | reverse complement strand
ACCCGCTGCCCCTGGCGCCGCGGCCGCGGCCGGCGGAGATCCCGCCCCGGCTCGACCGGCGCCGCGCCGATGGCCTGTTCTTCGTCGCCGACGTGTACCAGGGACAGCAGATGCAGGGCGTGGCGCGCGGCGCCGTGAAGTGGCTGCGGGTGGTGGAGTCGCCGGAGAAGCGGACCTGGAGCGCCGCGTCCTGGGGCGGCCAGGGGCAGGCCGCGCCGGCGATGAACTGGCACGATTTCAACAACAAGCGGATCCTCGGCACGGTGCCGGTGTCTGGCGGTGCCGGCGGACACCTTCGTCTACTTCCAGCTCCTCGACGAGCGGGGGCGGATGGTCCAGTCGATGCGCAGCGGGACAATGGTCCAGGCGGGCGAGCGGAGCGGCTGCGTCGGCTGCCACGAGAGCCGCCGCGCGGCGCCGGCGCTGGCACGCGCGCCGCTGGCGCTGGGCCGGGCGCCGAGCCGCTTGCAGGGCTGGCACGGCGAGCCGCGGCTGTTCAGCTATCGCGCCGAGGTGCAGCCGGTGTTCGACCGCTACTGCCTGAGCTGCCACGACTGGGGCGGCTCGGCGGCGGACAAGGTGGTCCTGGCGGGCGATCGCGACCTGACCTTCAACACCAGCTACAACGAGCTGTGGCGGCGCGGGCTGATCAAGGTGGTCGGCGCCGGGCCGGCGGAGACGCAGCCGGCGTACGCCTGGGGCTCCACCACCAGCCGGCTGACCAAGGTGCTCGAGGCCGACCACCACGGCGTGCGCGTGGACCCCGAGAGCTACGAGCGCGTGGTGACCTGGATCGACCTCAACGCGCCCTACTACCCGAGCTACGCCACGGCGCACCCGGGCAACCTGGCCGGCCGCGCGCCGCTCGACAATGTGCAGCTCAAGCGGCTGAGCGAGCTGACCGGCCTGCCGTTCCCGGACCTGGCGGGGTTCAGCACGAATCGCGGGCCGCAGGTGAGCTTCGACCGGCCGGAACTGAGCCCCTGCCTGGCCGGGCTGACGGGCGACTCGCGGCGCGAAGCGCTGGCGATCGTGGCGGCCGGCGCGGCCGAGCTGGCGGCCCGGCCCGAGGCGGATGCGCCTGGGTTCACGCCCTGCGAGGCGGATCAGCGGCGCGAGGCGCGCTACGCCGAGCGCCAGGCCGCGGCCCGGCGGAGCCGCGAGGCGGCGGCATCTGGCGCCAAGGCCTACGACCCGCGGTGACCGCCGCCAGTGTCCACCACGAAGTGCTGGCACCCTCCCCTGCGAAGCGGGGGAGGGACGGAGTGGGGGCCGGCCGCCATCCAGCCTGGTACCCGTCCGGCCCCCCTCCCGCCTCCCCCCGCTTCGCAGTGGGAGGAGCGTAAGCCTGGGCGCCGCGCCGCGTAGGCACTGCCGGCCATCGCTTGCTTGACACACCCTGATCCGATCTGATACACTGATCGCGACGCGCTGATACGGAATCGAGGCGGTCGGCTGTAACGCTCGCGCGGGTGGGCGGCACGAGCCGGTGCGACGTGAGGAGAGCAGGCATGGCGGAGAGTGGCGCGCGCAAGCCGGTGACGTTCCTGCTGGTAGGCGGCTTCCTGGGCGCCGGGAAGACCACCACGCTGGTGGAGGTGGCCAAGCGGATCGCCGCCTCGGGGCAGCGGGTGGGGCTGATCACCAACGACCAGGCCGACGACCTGGTGGACACCGGGATCGCCAAGCTCCAGGGCGTGCCGGTGAGCGAGATCGCCGGCGGCTGCTTCTGCTGCAAGTTCGACGCGTTGGTGGCGAGCAGTGAAGAGATCCTCAACGCCATCGACCCCGACGTGCTCCTTGCCGAGCCGGTGGGGAGCTGCACCGACATCTCCGCCACGGTGATCCAGCCGCTGAAGAAGTTCTATGGCGAGTGGTGCCGCGTCACGCCCTACTCGGTGCTGGTGGACCCGGAGCGGGTGACCTCGACTCTCACCGGCCCACTGGCCGGCACTGACATCGGCTACCTCTTCCGCAAGCAGCTCGAAGAGGCCGACGTGATCGTCCTCAACAAGATCGACAAGCTCGACGACGAGGCCCGCGGGAGGCTCTACGGCGCGCTCAAGGCGGCCTTTCCCGGCACCCCGGTGTACGGCTTCTCCGCGCTCACCGGCGAGGGCGTGGACACCTGGTGGCGCGAGCTGAAGGAGCAGGGCACCCCTGGCGGGCGCATCCTCGAGGTGGATTACGACACCTACGCCGACGCCGAGGCCGCCCTCGGCTGGCTGAACGCCACCGTCGCGCTGACGGCGACCGAAGGGTTCGACGGCGATGCGCTGGCGGCGGAGCTGCTCGAGGACGTGCGCCGGCAGTTCGTGGCCCGCGACGCGGAGGTCGGACATGTCAAGCTCCTGCTCACCACGGCCGCGGGCACGGTGCGGGGCAACTTGGTGAGCACGGCCGGCCCGGCCGACATGCTCGGCTCGCTCGGCGCGCCGGCCACCGAGGCCACGCTGACGTTCAACGCCCGGGTGACCGTGGCGCCGGAGGAGCTCAGCTCGCTGGTCTGCGAGGCCATCGGCCGGGTGGCCGGGCGGTACGGTGCGGAGGCGGACATCCAGCGGCTGGCCAGCTTCCGGCCGGGCCGCCCGCGCCCCACGCATCGGTTCGCCGAAGTCGTGTAACGGGGAACGCGCGGGGAGAGATGGCATGACCCGTCGGCTCCGGGCCGAACTGCTGGCCGAAGTGATCGGGACGTACATCCTGTGCTTCTTCGGCCCCGGCGCGGTGGCGGTGGCGGTGCTGAAGGGCGGGCTGGAGGGCGGCTGGCAGGTGGCCTCGGTGTGGGGCTTCGCCATCGCCTTGGCCATCTACGCGGTGGGCGGCGTGAGCGGCTGCCACATCAACCCGGCGGTCAGCATCGCGATGGCGGTGTATCGCCCGGCGCAGTTCCCACGGCGCAAGATCCTGCCCTACATCGGCGCGCAGATGGTGGGCGGCATGCTGGCCGCGCTGACCCTGGCGGCGCTCTTCCTGCCGACGTGCGCCGCGTTCGAGGCCGCTCACAGCCTGACGCGCGGGCAGGCGGGAAGCCAACTCTCCGGGATGTGGTTCGCCTCCTACTTCCCCAACGCCGAGTTGTACGGCACGGGCGCGGACGCCTTCCGGCAAGTGCCCGTGGCCACGGCCTTTGCGGGGGAGCTGATCGGCACGGCGTTCCTGCTCTTCTTCGTCTTCGCCCTGACCGACTCCACCAACCCGCTGAGCCCTGCGGTGAGCCGGCTCGAGCCGCTGTTCATCGGCTTCACGGTGGCCATCGTGATCGCCGTGCTGGGGCCGCTGACGCAGGCCGCGCTCAACCCGGCGCGTGACCTCGCGCCGCGGATCGTGGAGTACTTCCTCGGCTGGGGCCGGATCGCGATCCCCGGCCCGCGGGGCTGCGAGTGGTGGCTGTATCTTGTCGCGCCGATCTGTGGCGGGCTGGTGGGCGCGGGGATCTACGAGACGCTGCGCCGGGCTGCGCGGGAAGAGGACTGACGGTTCGCTGTGCCCCGGTCCGCCCACCTCACCCCCGCCGCAGACACATCCACCAGCGCGGGTCGCGGCCCTCGAGCGCCTGCTCGGCCACCGGCAGATCGGCGGCGAGGATCCACTCGCGAGCCATCGGGATCAGGTCGCTGAAGAGCTGGAACGGAAACCACGCCACCGACTGGTACTTGACCCAGGTCCAGTGGTCGAAGATCAGGTACCCGCCGGGCTTGACCAGCTCGCAGGCCTGCGCCACCGCCTCCACCAGCGCCGGCCGGGCGCGCTCGCCGAGCCGGCCTGCCCCGTGATCTTCGGCCAGCCACTCGATCATCTGCCGCTCGTTGGGCCACCAGTCCACGTTGCGCGTGTCCATGCCGCGCGGCTCGCTGACCGCGGTCTGGAGGATGTCGTTGACCGCGTGGTGGAAGCAGGCCACGTCGAAGGTGCCCGGCTCCAAGTGCGTGTCGGCGAGCTGAGCGTAGTCCTCGATGATCTCCCAGTCCATGCGCAGCTTGGCGAGCTTGTCGCGGAGCTGGGCGGCAAGCGGGCGGTTGAGGTTGAGCGTGACGTAGGACCCGGTGCCGCCCGAATGCACCTCGGTGGCGAGGAGGATCGGCTCGCTGCTCCCGGCGCAGGGCTCGAAGGCCCGGAGATTGCGCGGCAGCCCGACCTCCTCGAACGCACACAGCCAGGTGGCGCCGAGGCAGGCGTTCATGAGCATCCGGCCGGCGGGATGGATCTCCTCGGGCTGCGGGCGAATCAGCACGTTGAGCGCGCTGCTGGCGATCTCCTCCGGCGTGGCGCCGCGCGCGGCGGCCTGCACGTCGTCGGGCAAGAGGGCGAAGATGCCGCCGCCGGGCGAGACCTCGCGAGCGACGCGGTCCTGGAGGTGGAGCATGGTCAGTCTCCTACGTGGCGCGTAGCCGGTAGCGTGCCATTCCCACCCCCTCCTTGCCAAGGAGGGGGTAAGGAGCCGCGACGCGCCGTCATGCCTCGACGTCGATCGCCACCTCGCGCCCTTCGGCCGCCGAGCGGTAGATCGCGTCCAACATGTGCTGCAGGACCAGCCCTTGCCGGGCGTCGGTGCGATTTTTCTTCGACGGGTCGCGGACGCACTCGATGAAGTGCGCGTGCTGCGCGGCGTAGCTGTCGGGCTTCTTGTACATCGGCGTGATGTCGGCGAGGTGGCCGTTGTCCTCGGTGAGGATCTTCACGTTGTTGCCCGGGTCGATTTCCACACCGCCGCGGTCGCCCATGATGCGGATGCTGCTGCCGTCGCTCGTGTTGGCCGCCCAGGAGACCTGGACCACGAGCGAGGCGCCGGTGTCGAAGCGAATCAACGTGCAGGCGAGGTCGTCCACGTCGAAGGTGCCGCCCGGCTTGGGCGGCCCGGCCCACATGCTCAGGTAATTGTAGGTCTCGGGGTGGCTGCCGAACCGCGCGTGGGTCACGGCGCTGGCGGCCACCGGCCGCGGCTGGCCCATCAGATAATGGGTCAGGTCGAGGATGTGCACGCCCACGTCGATCAGCGCGCCGCCGCCGCTGACCGTCTTGGTGGTGAACCAGCCGCCCATGCCCGGGATCCCGCGCCTGGTAGACCTCGCCCAGCCGGCCGGCGTCGAGATAAGACCGGGCGGTGTCGGACTCGCCGTGGAAGCGCATGTTGAGCCCGTACTGCACGCGCAGGCCCTTGCGCTCGGCCAGCTCGGCGACGGCCTTGGCCTGCGCGGCGGTCATCGCCGGCGGCTTCTCGATCAGCACGTGGCAGCCGGCCTCGAGCGCCAGGAGCGCCGACGGGGCGTGGTAAGCGTTCGGCACGCCCACCACCACGGCGTCAAGCCCTTCGGCGGCGAGCATGGCCTTGGCGTCGGTGTAGCGACCGGGCACGTTGAAGCGCTCGGCGAAGGCGTCCCCGGCGGCCTCGGCCACATCGGCCACGGCGGCGAGGAGCACGTCGTCGCGGGCGGCGAGTCGCTCGGCGTGGACCTTGTTGATGGTCCCGGCGCCGATGAACCCGTAGCGGAGCTTGTCCATGGGTGCTATCCCTTCGGTTGGTTACCATCCCGGGCGTAGATTCGGGGTTTTCAACACAGAGGACACAGAGCGCACAGAGATGCGGACCGAATCCCGGCACTGGCTCCGGACTCTCTGTGTTCTCTGTGTCCTCTCGTGTTGAACTCTCCGGCTGCCCGCTGGCGGCGGTCAGACTTCGGCGATGGCCGGGTCGTCGAGGGTGACCCGGCGGCCCTGGCGGGTCGAGACGTAGGTGGCGAGCATCATGCGCAGCGACGTGCGGCCCTCCTCGGCGGTGCAGATCGACTCGCGGCCGCCGTGCAGCCATTCGCTGAGCGGCTCGGCCAGGCCGGCGATGCGGTGGCCGTGGTTCGGCGGGCTGGCGATGTCGCTGTGGGTCCACTGCCCGGTCTCGGTGGAGAACCAGCGCAGCCCCACGGCGTCGGGCGGGCGCGGGATGTTGCAGCTCGGCGCGTCGCCGTAGTCGTGCTGGATGCTCCCCTTGGCGCACACCACCTCGGTGGTGCTCACCGCCGCGGGGCAGGTGAACGAGCAGGTCACCTCGGCCAGCGGGCCGCCCGGGTAGCCGAACAGGGCGATCCCGTTGTCGTTCGGCACGCGTGGGTCGCAGTAGCTGTGCACCTCGGCGGTGACCGTCTCCGGCACGCCCAGCAGCCACTGGATGAAGTCGATCGGGTGCGAGGCGTCGTCGGCCCAGATGTCGCGGTTGTACGTCGGGTTGGCGTGCCACGTGTCGGCGAAGCTCGGCCAGGTGTGGGTGGACAGCGCATGGCGCCGGCGGACCATGAACACCTGCCCCAGCTCGCCGCTCTGCAGCAGCTCCTTGATCTTGATGTTCTGCGGATCGGTGCGCATCTGCCAGGCCATGGTGAACGGCACGCCGGCCCGTTCCACCGCGGCCACGATCCGGTCGCCCTGGCTCAGGGTGAGCGCCATCGGTTTCTGCAGCATGATGGCCTTGCCGGCGGCGGCGGCCTGTTCACACAGCTCGGCGTGGAACGATGTCTCGGACGAGACCACCACCGCATCCACGTGCGCCAGCACCTCGTCCACCAGCGCGCAGGGCTCCAGCCCGTGCGCGCCGCACGACTGCTGCAGCCGCGCCGCGTCGTGGTCCCAGGCGCAGACCGCCTTCACGTCCAGCTCGGGCCGCTCCCGCCACTGGCCCAGATACGCGCCCACGTGCCCGTGGGCGAAGCCGAGGACGCCAACCTTCACAGCCCTTCTCCTTCGTCAGCAGCACACAACCCGGCCTGTAGGGGCGACCCTTGTGGTCGCCCG
>JACPDV010000024.1 GCA_016183835.1 Armatimonadota bacterium | reverse complement strand
AGCGGCGAGAACTCGGAGGCGGAGTTGAAGGTGACCTTGGCGCAGATCGCGCCTCGGCTGGGACGGCTGGAGGACAACGTGGCCCTCCACCGCCAGATCCTGTCCGACGCCTGGAGCGGCGGCAGCGACTTGGTGATCTTCCCCGAGCTCAGCCTCACCGGCTACCTCCTGCGCGACTGGGTGCCGCAGGTGGCCATCGCCGCCGAGCGGCTCACCGAGCTGCTCGACGGGCTCAGCGCCGGGCGCCGCACGCCGCTCGACGTGGTCCTCGGCTTCGTCGAGCTGAGCCCCGGCCGGCAGTGCTACAACAGCGCCGCCTACCTCCACCTCGACCCCGGGCACCGCCCGGTGGTGGTACACGTCCACCGCAAGGTCCACCTGCCGACCTACGGCATGTTCGACGAAGCGCGCTACTTCAGCCCTGGCCGCGCGCTCCGCGCCTTCGACTCGCCGCTCCTCGGGCGCACCGGCATGCTCCTCTGCGAGGACTTGTGGCACCCCAGCTCGGTCTACGTCCTGGCGGCGGACGGGCCGGGCTTCGAGGGCGTGCAGAGCCTGGTCGGGATCAGCAACAGCCCGGCCCGCGGCGCACAGGACACGGAGCACTTCACGGTCGCCAACATCGAGACCTGGCGGCGGCTGAACGCGCTCTACGCGCAGCTTTTCGGGCTGGTGGTGTACCAGGTGCAGCGGGTCGGCGTGGAGGACAGCTACATCTTCAGCGGCGGGAGCGAGGTGGTGCTGCCGGGCGGCCAGCCGCTGGTGCGGGCGCCGCTGTTCGACGAGGCGGTGGTGCATGCGGAGCTCGACCCGGCGGCCGAGCTGCGCTGGCACCGCAGCAGCGGGCCGCTGGGGCTGGCCGGCGACTTCGATCTGGTGCGCCGGGAGCTGAGCCGCATCGCCGGGGAGGCGGGAGGATGACCGAGCGCGTGCAACGCCTGATCGAAGCCGAGGAGATCCCGCCCGAGCTGCGCTTGAACGGCGAGGTGGTCGAGCGCATGCTGGCCGGCTTCATCGCCGACGAGGTGCGCAAGGTCGGCTTCCAACGCGTGGTAGTCGGCCTGAGCGGGGGGATCGATTCGGCCCTCAGCGCCTACCTGGCGGCGCGCGCGCTGGGGCCGGAGGCGGTGCACTGCGTGCTGATGCCCTATCGCACCAGCAGCCCCGCCTCGCTGGCCGACGCGATGGCCGTGGTGGACGATCTCGGCCTGCCGCACACGGTGGTCGAGATCACCGACATGGTGGACGCGTACTACGCCCTGCCGGTGGTGCCGGGCGACGACAACGAGGACGCCCTGCGGCTGCGCCGCGGCAACAAGATGGCCCGCGAGCGGATGACCATCCTCTACGACCTGAGCCAGCACCTCGGCGCGCTGGTGCTGGGCACCAGCAACAAGTCGGAGCTGCTGCTGGGCTACGGCACGCTCTACGGCGACATGGCCTCCGCGGTGAACCCCATCGGCGACCTCTACAAGACGCAGGTGCGGCAGCTCTCGGCCCACCTCGGTGTGCCCGAGGCGATCCTCAGCAAGCCGCCCACGGCCGATCTCTTCGTCGGCCAGACCGATGAAGCGCAGCTCGGCTTCTCCTACGCCCTGGTGGACGCGGTGCTGGTGCAGCTCGTGGACCGCCGGCAGCCGGTGGAGCGGGTGGCGGAGAAAGGCTTCGACCAGGCGCTGGTGGAGCGGGTGATGCGGATGGTGGTCAGGTCGCAGTTCAAGCGGCGGCTGCCGGTGATCGCCAAGATCAGCGAGCGGACCATCGACCGCGACTTCCGCTACAGCCGGGACTGGTGCTACTGAGGCGGCGGCAGGAGCGCCGGTCCGCTCGTCCAACCCACGGAGGAGGAGTCCGCCATGAGGTCGGGCCTTGCCGAGCCGAGCCGCAACGGAGCCCTGTCCCCCGCCGCTGCGGCTGCGGTCCGCACCCCCTCCTTGCCAAGGAGGGGGCAGGGGGAGGTCCCGGGCAGGTTCGTGCCGGTCTCGAGCGAGCACCGTCGCCCGGCTGCACGTGGCCTTGAGGCGACCCCTGGCGTCCCCCTTCCGGACCCTGGACGGCGGGCTGGACCAGACCTCCCCCTGCCCCCTCCTTGGCAAGGAGGGGGTGCCCGACGATGGCTCGCGCGCCGGCTGGCCATCGTGCTTCTGAGCGCGCTGCTCCTGCTCGGCGGCGTCCGCCCTGCTCACGCCGCCGCGGGCGTCGACTTCGTCGCCGACATCGTCTCGGACTACATCTTCCGCGGCGCCAGCCAGCGGCAGGGCACCTCGCTGCAGCCGAGCCTGAGCTACACCATCGTCGATACCGTCACCGCCTCCCTGTGGGCCAACGTGCGGATGGAGGGCAGCGTCGCCATCTCGCAGACCGACTACTCGCTGCAATGGACCTGGCTCAACGCCAGCCCGGCGCAGGTCACGGTTGGCGGCGTCTACTACGACCGCAACAGTCGGCTGCTGGCCCGGCCGACCCAGGAGGTGTTCCTCGGGCTCGACTTCGACGCCCCGCTGAAGCCGTCTCTCTACGCCTGGTACGACTTCGGCACGAACCCCGGCGCCTATTACGAGCTGGGCGCCAAGCACCGCTTCCTGCTCCCGGACTACCGCGGCACCATCGAGCTGGCCGGCCGGCTCGGGTTCGACTCGGGCCGGGTCAACGGGTTCAACGACGCGCTCCTGTCAGTTGCCTTCACCCGCTCGGTGGGCGACTGGCGCATCTCGCCGCGGCTCGATTTCCACTTCCCCGCCGCGGCGGTGGACCGCGGCGCGCACGGCTTCCGGCCGGCGTTCGTGCTGTCGGCCAGCCGGTCGTTCTGAGGAGCCGACCGGCGTGCCGCGCGCGCCCGTAGGGTCCGCTACTGGGTGTGTCCAAATGCCTCACGCCAACCCATTGTGGCGCGGGCGCCCTCGCCCGCGATCCGCTCTGGGAGCTGCCTGGTGGAGAAACGGCGGGCGAGGGCGCCCGCCCCCCACCGGCACTTGAACGCAACCTACTGCGGACGCCCTGGCGTGTCCCCGCAGGGTGATCGGACCGGACCGAGCCGAACGGGCGACCTGCCGGTCGCCCCTACCGGCTGTCACCGGCCACCACCCCGTTCAGCTCCGCCAGCAGCGCCGCCTCGTCCACGCGGTGCAGCCTGGCCGCTCGCGCGATGGTCGTGTGCCGCGCCACCGTGTTGCGCAGCACCGGATTCCGCAACGGTCCGAACCCGTGCGCCACGAACACCGCCAGCGTCTGCGGGTACCAATCCACCACGTCCGCTACGATATGATCCGACATGATACGCTCCGGCCTGGGCTTGGGCGCGCGAGCCGGCTCCCAGGCGTTGCACCCGCGGAGGATCATCCCGGCGACGTGCGCGCCCCACCACGCCAGCGCGGTCACCTCGAGCATGCCGCTCAGGCCGATGGAGCTGTATGCCGCGGGCTGCCAGTCGGTGAGCACCTGCAGCGTGACGCGCAGGAAGCAGCCCAGGTTGAGCAGCACGAACGGCCCCCAGAGCGGGGACAGGCGGCGCGTGTCCAGGCCGTTGAGCGTGGCCGCCACCTTGGCGCCCATGCCGAGGATCATCAGCGAGATGAACCCCACCGTCACCGCGTGGCGCACCGCGCCGTAGTAGGCATGGCTGAACGGTGTGCCACTGGCCGCCATGTAGAGCGGGTAGGCCAGCAGCATGGCCAGCGAGACCGCCAGCCAGGCCCAGGCCACGCGCACGAACTTGGCGCTGCGGTCGCTGTCGGGGAAGGGCCGCCAGAGCTTGAACGGCAGCGCCAGGACCAGACAGCCCGCCGTGAGCAGGATCCAGGAGCCGTAGAGCGTCAGCGCGAAGACCGGGTTGCCGGTGGCGCGGAGCGCCGGGAACGAGAGCACCTCCACCGGCAGGGCCAGACTGAGCAGGCCGAACGCGGTCCAGCAGCGCCGCGCCGAGGCGGGCGGCAGACCGAACAGGCCGGGCAGCATGCGCAGCGACACGCCGCCGATCATGAACAGCGCCAGCCCGTGGATCTGCACGTCGCGGAGCGGCGCTTGCCACGCGCTGACGTACCACAAGAGCTCGCTCTCGTCGCGCGCGGCCATCGTATGGTAACCATGCCAGAGGCCCATCGCCGCTTGCACGAGGAAGCACGCCAGACCGGCCACAACGAACGCTACGTACGGTTCGAGAGGCCGCCTCGCCGCGCGCCAGGTGGCCAGGATCTGGCCCGCGAAGAGCGCGATGGCGACCAGCTCGGCCGCCCCGCCGAGCAGCGCGACGGGCAGCGCGCCGGGCCATAAGCCGGTCAGGGCCATGCCGGCCACGTGCAGCGTGAGGCCGCCCAGCATCAGGGCGAAGACCAGCGGCGCCAGGCGCGGCGCCGCGAGCGGCGTGTGCCAGATGCGGGGGAAGGCCTGGTAGGCGAACCCCATGATGAACAGCCCCATCCAGCCGAAGATCTGCGCGTGGCCGTGGGCGTTGACCGCGTGGACCGACAGGCTGGTGAAGTCGTGGTGGACGCCGATGCGCCAGAGCAGCACCGCGCCCCAGGTGGCGCCGGCGGTGAGCACCACGGCGATGGCGCCGAGGAAGTAGCGGCGGTAGATGGTGTCGGCGAGGCCGGGGAGCACGACCAGCGCCGGCCCAGACCCGGCGGCAGCGGTGCGCAGCTCGGCCAGCAGGGCGGTTTCGTCAATGCCGTGGGCGCGGGCGAAGTAGCGGATGGTCTCCATCGGCCCGAGCGGCCCGCCGCAGCCGGCCAGGCCGTAGCGGTCGAACACCGGGCGGCACTGCGGGTGCCGGCGGAGCAGGTCGGGGAGCATCGTCTCGGGGGCGATCGGGACGCTCGGGAGTGGCTGGGTTTGCATCGGTATCTCCGGGGGTTCAGCCGGCCGCGGCCTGCTGCGCCTTGCGCTGCGAGCAGGTGAGCGAGCCGCGCCGGTCGGCCATCTCGCGCCCGACCGCGTCGAGCGCGGCGGCGGGGAGCAGGCGGCCGGCGGCGGGGAAGACCTCCTCGTCCTCGATCCGGATGTGCCGGCGATAGGTGCCGCGCAGGCCGGCGAGGAGGTTGGCGAAACGGCGGTACGTCCGGGAGTCGAGCCCGTCGTCGGCGAGCCACCGGCGGCCCAGCTCGCCCAGCTCGGCATGTGCGGCGTCGGCGCGGTCGTGGTCGGCCTCGAGGGCCTCGAGCCGGGCCAGGAGCGATGGCTCGCGCTCGACGAGGGTGGCGCGCAGGCGCGGGAAGAGGGAAACCTCTTCGTCGTCGGTGTGCTTCGGCGCCATGCCGGCGAAGTAGCGGAGTGGCAGTCGCTGAGCAGTTGGAGCGGCTGGTCGAACCCGGCGGAGGGCGGCACACCGAGGCCGATGGGCAGGCGCTCGAGCAGCGGGCGCACCGGCGCCGGCGGCTCGGCCTGGTCCACCAGCTCGGCCACGGTGGCTGCGGCGAAGTCGGCCTCCACCGCGGCCATGGCGCCGTCGAGCCGACTGTGGAGGGCGCACAGCCGGTCGCGGTGGGCCGGCAGGCCGAGCGGGCAGGTGCGGATGCGCTGGATGGGGTCCACCGCGTTCAGGACCTGGAGGATGGTGATCTCCCCGGCCGGGCGCGGCAGCCGGAAGCCGCCGCCCTTGCCGCGGCGCGACTCGATCACCCCCGCGCGCACCAGCTCCTGGAGCACCTTGGAGAGGTAACCTCCGGGCACCTGGGTGCGGTCGGCCATCTGGGCGGTGGTCAGCCGCCCGGCGGGCTCGGACGCCAGGCAGACCACCGCGCGGAGGGCGTACTCGCCGGTCTGTGAGATCATCGCTGGGCCTCCCGCTCGCGCCATCGCCAACAATCTGGATATTTCAACCTTGACATCCAATTCTAGCGCTGGCATACTGTCCTGTCAACAGGCGGGCGCAAGATCGCTGCGGCCCGGCCGAGATCCAAGGAGACGACGATGCTGACGATGGACACGGGCACGACGGTGGGCGAGATGGTGGCGGTGCGACCGAGCCGGGCCAAGGTCTTCGAGCGCTTCGGGATCGACTACTGCTGCGGCGGCAAACAGCCGCTGGGGCAGGCGTGCGCGGACAAGTCGCTGGACCCGGAGGCCGTCCTGGCGGCGCTGGAGGCGCACGACGCCACCCCGCGCGGCGAGGACGACCGCGACTGGACGCAGGCGACGCTGACCGAGCTGGCCGACCACATCGAGGCCACGCACCATCAGTTTCTGCGCGAGGCGCTGCCGCGGCTGGCGCAGCTCACGGCCAAGATCGCCCAGGTCCACGGCGAGCGGCATCCCGAGCTGCGCGAGGTGAGCCGCATCTTCCTCGGCCTGCGGTCCGAGCTCGAGATGCACATGATGAAGGAGGAGGAGATCCTCTTCCCCCTCTGCCGCCAGCTCGAGTCCGCGGCGGGGCCCACGGCGTTCCATTGCGGCAGCATCGGCAACCCGATCCGGGTGATGGAGTTCGAGCACGACAACGCGGGCCAGGCGCTGGCGGCGCTGGCGCGGCTGACCGGCGGCTACCAGGCGCCGGAGGACGGCTGCAACACGTACCGCGCCACGCTGGACGGGCTGCGGGAGCTCGAAGACGACCTCCACGCGCACATCCACAAGGAGAACAGCATCCTCTTCCCGCGGGCACTGGCGGTGGAGGCCGAGCAGGGCCGGTAGGGCGCGAGGCGTGCGTCGAGATTGAGACTCGCCGGCCCGTGGCATGTCAGACGTAAGGGCGATCCCGCCCCGGCGCGCGGCGCCGGGGCGGGTCCGTCAGGTGGGAGACGGGACCGGCGAGATGACCTCGATTCGTCACCGGCAGACGCGCCAGGTGATCATGGTGGTGAAGGCCGCGGGCCTGCGCGGCGCGGCCCTGCGCGGGGCCGACCTGCGGGGCGCGGCGCTGGTTCAGGTGGACCTGGCCGAGGCGGACCTGAGCGGCGCCAACCTGCGCCTGGCCGACCTCACCGGCAGCAATGTGAGCCAGGCCGACTTCAGCGGCGCGGACCTCAAGGGCGCCTGCCTCGAGCGCCTCGAGGCCGCCGGCGCCGTCCTCCGGGCCGCCGACCTCAGCGGCGCGGTGATGAAGGGCGCCCACCTCTCCGGCGCCGACCTGAGCAGCGCCGTCTTGACTGAGCTCGACCTGACCGGCGTGCAGTTGCAGGGCGCCAACCTGAGTTGCGCCAACCTCCGCGGGGCCAATCTGGCGGGTGTCGCGCTCGACGGCGCCGGCTGCCACGCCGCCAACTTCCGCGGCGCCTGCCTGGCCGGCGCCCACCTGGCCCGCGCCGACCTGAGCCACAGCGCGCTGGCCGCCGCCGACCTCCGCGGCGCCGACCTCTCCGGCGCCGACCTCCGCGCCGCCAACCTCTACCAGGCCGACCTCACCGGCGCCCGCTACACTGCCGCCACGCGCTGGCCCGCCGGCGCCCGCCCCGCCGACCACGGCGCCGTGCAGGTCGGCTGACCGCGGCCAAGCAGCCGTCATCAGTTCCTGTCCAGCCGAGGATCACCGATGGACAGGATGCGGAGGATGCCGGCAGACCGGTGCCCAGCCCACCGGGCCATCGACTCGAGCCACTCTATCGTGCCTGTTCTGTGCATCTATGTCCTCCAAGGAGGACAGGATGCTGGGCAGGTTGTCTAGTAGACGCATTCCCGCGCCGCGTCCACGAACGCCTGCACACACGCCGGATCGCCGTGGAAGAAGTGGTCCGACGGCGCCACGATGTAGCCCGCGTGATCCCTCGTGGCCTCGAAGCACTGGTGCACCAGCGCCCGCGCCGTCTCCGGCGTGCCGTGCTCGAACCCGGCGTTCTGGTCGAACCCGCCGATGAAGAACAGCTTGTCCCCCGCTCGCCGGCTGGCCTCGGCCAGGTCGCAGTCGCCGCCCATCCCCGGCGGCGTCAGCGTCTCCAGCCCGTCGGCGCCGTTGTCCACCACGTAGTCGAGCTGCTTCATCAGCCCGCCGCAGAGGTGGTAGACCACCTTCACGCCCACCGCGTGCAGCGCCTCGTGCTGCCGCCGGTCGTAAGGCACGCAGAACTCGGCGAACATGGCCGGGCTGATGACCGTGTTCGAGCCCGCGCCGCCGCCCGTCTCCACCATGTCCGCCGGCGTGCCCTCCCACATCGCCAGCGCGCGGACGGTGCGCCGGCACATCACGTCCAGTGCGTGGTGGACGAAGGCCGGGTTGTCGAGGGCGAGGTAGATGCTCGGCAGCGTGCCGAACCAGGTGCACAGGCTCTGCCAGGGGCTGCCCTGCCCGAAGCTCGGCGGATGGCTGCGGAGGATCCCCCGGTCGCCCAGCTTCTCGCGCGTCTCGCGGACCGGGGTCAGGTCGATCCCGTCGGGCTCGGGATAGAACTGCTCCCACAGCGCGAAGTCGGCTTCGGTCTTGAGCGGGTGCTCCGTGGACCAGCAGGTGATCTCGTTGGCCGCCTGCCCGTGGGTGAGGGTGCCTTTGGGCGTGGTGATGTGGCTCACCCACTTGTGCGTGCCGTCCTCGGTGCCGAGGTCGGTGGTCCGCACCTGCCAGTTGTCCCAGGCGTGGTCGGCGTAGTGGTAGCTGGGCGAGACGTAGATGGCGTGGTCCATGCTGAAGCGGTCGTTGGCCTGGTACCAGTCGTCGCCGTTGAGGTAGCGGTTGAGGTAGTAGCCCATCCAGCCGTGGACCTGGCAAGGGAGCCGGTCGGGCCGGCCGTTGTGCAGGGCGGTCAGCAGGCGTTCGCGCGAGGTCATCGGGGCGCTCCGGCGGTCTGGTTCCGCGCTCCGTTCGCCGGTCCTCTCGGAAGGGGTGTGGGGTGTAGGGTGTAGGGTGCGGAGGCGGACGCCTGGGGGACCTCAGCGCCGATCTCTCTCCTGACACCACGGCGCTCCCGTCCCCACATTGCCCAACGGCCGGCGGCGGACAACACAGCATGCGCGACCCCACTCCCCTCGATGACTTCCTCTTCGATCTCAACGGCTACCTGGTCGTCAAGGACGCCCTCGAGCCCGACCTGCTGGACCGGCTCAACGCCGAGTTCGACCAGTTCCCGCGAGACATACCCCACGGCCACTGGTACCGCGGCGCACAGCGGCGCGACTACACCGCCGAGACCGGCCTCGAGCTCCACAACTGCGTCCACCTCGGTGAGCCGTTCGAGGAGCTGATCGACCATCCAGGCTACATCCGGCTCGTGCGCCACTACGGCGGCGAGGAGGCGTCGTATGTCGAGGGGCTGTTCATCGACGAGTGCATCGCCAGCATCCGTGTCACCGGCGGACACCACCCGGTGCACTCCGGCGGGTTCCGCGGCGCATTGCGCGGGCGGTACCTGTACACGAACGGCGTCTTCCGCTGCGGGATGATCAACGTGATCTGCGCGCTCAGCGACATCGGCCCCGGCGACGGCCCGACGATGGTGGTGCCCGCCAGCCACAAGTCCAACTGCGACCACCCGCTCCGCGGTGACTACGGCCGGGGCGACCGCATGGACGAGCTGGTCGGCGCGATCCCGGTCTACATGCACCGGGGCGACGCGCTCCTGTTCGTGGATGGGCTGATGCACGGCGGCTCGTCGCGCACCAATCCGGGCGAGCGGCGCATCACCATCTACCGTTACGGCCCGCTGTGGGGCGCCACACGGTATGGTTACCAGTACTCGCGCGAGCTGCTCGACCGGCTGACGCCCGAGCGGCGGAAGGTCCTCGAGCCCGTGCCGCCGATCGAGGCGGGCGAGACGTGGATTCCGCAGAACCGGTAGGGATTGAGGGCGTCACAGACGGCACGCGCATCGTCTGAGTTCCGCGCTTCCACAGACAGACGCGCATGCACCGCGCGCAGGGGGGTAGTAGAGGGTATGGTGGACATGCGGAGTGACCCGTGCGCAGGTACGTGAGCAAGCGGTGGGTGAGCTTGGCCGTCGCGATCGTCGTTGTGATGTGCGCTTTCGGCCTGGTCCGACGCAGTCAGACATCGAGCATGGGCAGGCCCGGTGAGTGGGAGACCGACGCCACAGTGGCGGCTGGCAGGGACGAATCGCTGGAGCTTGCGGAGTGGTGGCACACCGGACTGCGCCTGGGGTTCGGCCGGTTCGCCATCACCATCGGCGAACCGATTGAGAGCGAGTACTACGTCTTCCTGATCTGGCATCGGCCATCGGGCGACAGGCATTACCTTCTCTATGGCGACTGGGGTGAAACCGTGCAGCCCTACGAGCTCCGTGGTGAACGACGAGCCGTTGCCGGGAACGGCCGCGCCGGCCTGCGGCGGGTATGGCTGATCGGGCGGAGCGGCTCGCTGGACGGTCCAAGGCACTTCAGCGGAGCGCTCGACCTGGACACCGGTGAGGCGGTCAGCGCGGTGCATGTCTACGGCGACGAGCGCGAGGCGTGCTGGGTGGTGGCGCCGGGTCGCACGGACCGCCAGATGGTCCAGGTGGCCGAGGACTTCCAGCATCAGGACAGTGTTCGGGACCCCATGAACGACACCCGCGTGGTGCCCGTACCCGTATGGGCGACAGAGACCGGGGGCGAGGTCCTTTGGCGCGAGCCGATGTGACAGCGGGCCGCGCCATTCCTTTCGCAGTTCGACTCCCGGTTTGCCGCCATGACCTGCTTTGCGTTGCAAACGGTATAGTTACCAGTACACGCGCGAGCTGCTCGACGGGCTGACGCCCGAGCGGCGGAAGATCCTCGAGCCCGTGCCGCCGATCGAGCCGGGCGAGACGTGGATCCCGCAGAATCGGTGACCGGGTGTGGCATGGGCTGGAAGCCCTAACGATGCGGCACGGCCGTCCCACCTGCCTTCACTGCATCCGCTCCAGGTCTAGCTCACGCGCACCATGCAGCTTGGCCCACGCCGGCGGGGTGGCTGCGGCGGGCGCCGGGTCCTGGTATCCGCGCCGCGCGATCTGCGCGATCTGGCGGCGTGGCGACGTGTCGGGCGACGGCGGCCAGGGCCGGCCGTGAGTGTTCTCCATTGGGTTGTCCGGCACGGCGAAGTACTCGCCGGTGACCACGTCGACCGCCGCCTGGACGCGGCCCCCGGCCACCATCCACACGTGACGGCACGGCGTGCCGGCCGGTGCGTCCGTCCGCAACGGGCCCGTGCTCGCTGGGTAGTTCATCGAGCCACAGAGGTAGTAGTGCAGCGTTCGTCCGCGCGGCCGCGCCACGCCGAGGAAGTGGAACACACCTGGCGAGCGACCAGGCGAGATGGTGGGCATGGGGTGGCCGTAGTCGTAGGTTAGCTCCACGACTTCGGTGCCACCGTCGCCGGGAGCACGGCCGATCTCCCAGCGCGCACCGTGGTGTGACAGCCACGGCGACCCGATGAGCGCGCGGACAGCGCCCGAGGCAAGGCAGAGCCGCAGCCACGCTCGGCGGCGGCGTGACCGGCGTTGCCGCAGCGCGGAAGGCGGGTCGGTGCCGCTCGGCTGAGCCAGGCCTAGCATCTGTGGTCCTCGGTTGGCGTTGCCGTCTCGGACAGTATACCCATCCCTGGCGGCGGACGGCTGCCCGCGGCCGGAAGGAAACCCACCGCTCCGGGGCAACCTGCGCGGCACGCCGCAGGAGCCCCCGCATGCCCCGCACCCTCGACATCGGCCCGTTCGCCTACCGTGACGACTCGCCCGACGGCCGCACGCTCGTCTTCCGCTGGGAAGAGCCGCGGGACATCCACCGGATCGTGCTGCAGTTCGCCGCAGCCGCGCCGGCCGAGCTGCCCACGGTCGAGTACTGGCGGAGCCACTGGCCGGGGCAGCGGGTGACGTTGGCGGATGCTGGCGGGCGGGCCGGGTGGAAGCCGCGGGACGACTGGTTCAACGGGGAGTGGCAGACGGCGGACGTGCGGCAGCGCAGCCGCCGCGAAGGGCTCTTGAGCGTGGCCTTCGCGCCGCTGTCGCGGCTTGAGTTCCCGGAGCTGGCCGACTACGGTGTGGCGTTCCGCCAGACGCTCAAGCTGCGCGTGGTGCTCCCGGACGGGTCGCCGCTGCCGGCGGCGGTGCGGATCCACAGTGACACGCCGACCGAGCTCCGCCGCTACCTCGTCGAGCCGTGCAGCGACGATCCGCTGCCCGCGGTGGAGGCGTACAACGGCGAGCTGGAGCGGGTGCGGCACGACCGCGCGGGTCTGCACCTCGCGGTCCGCTGCGCCGTTCCGGGTCCGCTCTCCTACGACGGCACGATCGTCACGCTCCGCGGGCTCCGGCCCCCTCTGCCCCCAGGAGTCCGACCCCCTCTCCCCCCGGGAGAGGGCGGGGGTGAGGGTC